>DATIOS010000194.1:0-25283 GCA_035472915.1 Thermoanaerobaculia bacterium | reverse complement strand
TGAAGAGGCTCGACATACTTTTCCGCCGCGCCGAGGGCTGAGGAACCTCCTACCCGTAGAGACACCGCCTTGGCGCGAATGTTCTGCTCGTACTTGGGCAGAGTTTCCGCGAGGTCCACGATCTGCCGGCCCATCGTCCAGGCCACCGAACCGACGCCGCCAAAGACGAGAGCGACGACGATCAGCACCGCCGGCACCCGCCCCAACCGCATCCGCTGCTGAAGGAAGTGAACGAGCGGCGTGAGAATGAAGCTGATCAGCAACGCCAGAGCGAGCGGGATCAACACTTCGCGGCCGAAGTACAGGGCGGCCGTGATCAGAGCGAGAGACAACAGCGGGATCCGCTGCGGGCGGTCCGGAGATTGAGAACGGTCCATGGCGGTGAAGAAGGGTGCAACTCGGGTGCCACCCCTTCACGTCCCCACCTGGGCGGGTCGAGCCCCCGCCCTACCGTCCAGACCCGCCCCTACGCTAAGCATCAACCCGGAAACAACGACCGATCGATTCCCGGCAGGATCCGCAAGGCGTTCTTGTAATAGATCTTTCGCAGCACTTCGTCCGGCAGGTCGAGGCCATAGAGGCGCCAGAAGGCGTGGCGCTTGCGATAGTAGGGGAAGTACTCGTCCGCCGTCTCCAGGGTGCGGAAATAGGTGTGGTACTCCGAGGGCTCCCAGATGTCCTTGCCGAAGAGCACGCGGTCCTGGTAGCGGATGAGGAAGGCGCGGGCGGCGCGCGGCTGGCGGCCGAGCTCGTGGAGCACGGCGCCGATCTCGGTGTTGACGTTGGGCATCTCGTCCAGCAGTTTGCCCAGCCGGCCGAGGTCGTTGCCGAGCCAGCCGAGGTGGGCGTCGATGAAAGTCGTCTTCGGGTGCCGGCGGAACATGTTGTGCTGCTCGGCCATGGTCTCTTCGAACGAGGCGAACTGCGGCGAGCTGCGGCGGCGGCCGGGGAACTGCTTGAGCTCCAGCCAGCGCTCGTTGAAGCGGTCCATCGGGAGCCAAAAAGCGTTCGGCTCGCCGGTGTGGATGAGCACCGGAATCCCCAGCTCAGCGCACTTGTCCCAGATCGGATCGAGGCGCGGATCGTCGGTGTGCACTCGGCTGCCATCCTTGTCCTTGACGAACATCCCCAGGTCCTTGAAGACCTTGAGTCCGGCGGCACCGTGCTTCACGTCGTCCGCAAGCTGCGCCGCCGCTTTGGCACCGAAGTTCGGCTCGGCGATCTTCGAGAAGTCGACGTTGGCGAACTGGGTGAAGCGTTTGGGATAGCGCCCGCCGAGGTTCGCCCATCCTTTCTGGAACTCCGCGCCGCTGCGGCCGCTCAAGTTGTTCATTACGGCCATGTTGAGGCCATCCATGTCCTTGACCAGTTGCGCGACCTGCTCCGCCGTCATATCCACCGGATCCTGATGATTGTGGATGTCGACGAATGGATACTTCGCCCGCGTCACGATGTGCTCCGGCACCACGAGAGTCGACTTCGGCTCGTACTCCTCGAACGACATCGTCGGCTCCGGCCCTGCCGCGGCCTTCGGAGCCGCCGGCTTCGCGGCGGGACTTCCGGGACCCTGGGCGCGGATCGAGGGGACGAGGGCCAGCAGGCAGAGGCTGAGGGCGAGGGAGAGGAGGCGGGGAGATTTCATGGTTGGGGAATATAGCGCGGACCGTCCTCACCAGGGCGGGTCGAGCCCCCGCCGCCCCTCAGTGATACAAATTCCGCTTCTCCCCACCCGCCAATCCCGGAGCCTCGAAATTCCCGTGCTCCCGGGCCCAGCTCAAACGCTCGCGCATGCCGCCCTGCCAGATAGTCTGCATCCTGGTGCCGGAGCTCCCGGCTGCTCGCTCTTCGAGCTGATTGGCGGCGATGTCGGCGAGCCAGTAGACGACGGCGCCCTGGCGCTGGAACTTGAGGCCCACCTTGCCGGCTCCGGGTTGCAGCGCCTTCGCTTCCAGCTCGGTGGCGGCGTCGGTGGGTGACAGCTCGCCGCGCTCGACGATCGCATAGCCGGGGGGCGCCGAGATGAGGACTCCCGCGAGGCCGTCCTGCCTTCCGCCGGAGCCCAATTGAGAGACGAAGAACCAGCCGAAGGCGACGATCGCCCCCAGGAGCACGAGGGCATAGAGGAGAGTCTTGGCGATTTTCATGAGGGCTCCAGGATACGCCAGCTCCATCGTACGGCTCCGCGAAACCCGTTATCGTCCGCTTGGCGCTTTTGCCGGCACTTTTGGCGGCGCCCCGGCCGGAGTCGCGGCCCCCTTCGGAGCGGCGGGCGTTGTCGCGGCCGTCGGGCCACAGGGTGTCGTGGCTTCGGCGGGCTTCGGCGGTGGCGCCGGCTTCCTGGGCGGCACGGTCTCGTCCTTGTCGAAGACGTCCCCCATGTGCTCCAGGAAGGATTTCTTGCCGGTGACGAAAATCCCTCCGCCGGGTTTCCTCAGGAGGATGGGCCGGAGCATGGTCGTGACCTGCAACGAGACGAGGCAGAAAAGGGCGAGCCAGAGGGTGAGCGCTGCCGGGCGAGCTCCCAGCGTCTCGAGGGCGGCCTTCAGGAATCTCCGGGAGAGACCCAGCGCCACCAGCCAGAGCACGAATTGGAAAACCATGGCCGTGGCCAGATGCCGGCTGCTGGCCGAGAACAGCCACGACACCGGAAGAAGGGCCAGCAACACCATCCCCAGGGTGCCGGCGAAGCCCGCCAGCACGGCGAGAAAAGTCCGCAACGTCCAGCGAGTCCCCGCCATCGCGGAAAAGACGAAGAGACTCGGCAGGCAGAGCAGCAATGCCAGGAGGATGATGAGCGGCGCTTTGAGGGCTGCCAGCAGAATTCCTTTCCCGCTTTGGAAGAAACCTGCCGCGGCGCCGTAGAGAGCCCACGTGACGACGGAGGTGGCCAGAACGGAAAGAGCGGAGCCCAAACCCGAGGTGGGCGCCCGTTCGAGGATCGCGAGGGGGCGGGAGAGCAGGTCGTGGAAGGCGGCCGGCAGGCTGATGGGCTGTGGCGTCGGTGTTTCTGTGGGGATGGGGGAATTGGGTTCCATGGTCTCCAGGATCTCCAGGGTTTCTCTCGAATCGATCAGAGCCGCGAGAGCAGATAGGGCACTATGTCGGTGAAAATGAATTCGTAGACGTTGCCGGCGAGCGCGTCCGAGCGCAGGAAGTGAACGGGCATGTAGATGCTGCCGACGAACGGGCGGAGGGCCCAGGCCACTTCGCCGCCGACCAGTGCGAAAGCAGCCACCCAGGCGACATAGACCGCCTTCAGAGTTCGCCGCGCCGCATCCAATCGGATCATCGCCTTCCACAGCGTGGCCGTGCCGGCGATGCCGCAGCCGCCCACGAAGCCGGTATGCAGCAGATAGAGAACATTGTGAGCGGTGCGGGCCTCGTTCGTGGGTCGCGGCGAGCAGACCGTGAAGATCCACGCCACCGGCGCCAGCGAGACCAGAAGCAGGCTCCCTGCGGCCAGGGCCAGGAACGTCAGCACCGCGACCTGGCCGAACCGCAGCTTCAGGCCCAGCACCGACGCCGCGATCCAACTGAAGGCCACCGTGAGCGCCGAGGTGAGGAGCAGGACGAGAGGGAGCTTGACCGCCGAGTAGACCGCAAGCCGCGGGCCGTGCCATCCGCCCAGGACCGCGCCATAGACCGCCGAGCACAGGGCCATCCCGACGCACAGCCGAAGCCAGTGATGGAGAAGGCGACGGCCGGCCACCACCTCGTCCAAGAGGCCGTCCGCACCCCGCAACATCGCCCGCCAGGTCTCCATCCGCGCCGTACCTCGATTCAGAGAGTCTGTTGGGTATACGGAGCAGCAAGGACGGGCGTCGGGGGTGGGAGATTCCCCTGAGAGTGCTGCTATGTGCCTTCGTACAGATCAGGCCGGTGGGCCTTGATCCGGCCTACGACCTCGAACGCTTCCGGCGAACCCTTGATGGCGAGGGCTCGGCCCAGGGTCGTCTTCGCCTCTTCCCATCTCTCCAGATCGCAGAGGGCCGCGGCCCGAGAAACCAGAAGCGGCGAATACTTTGGGGATTGCAGATGCTCGGTCTCCAGGACGGCTCGGTCGGATGCGCCCAAATGCCGGAGCACCGAGCAGAGGATGGCGAACGCCGGCTCGCTGGCCGGCTGCAGCGCGATCGCCCGCCGCGCCGCCGCCTCGGCGCGCTTGAATTGAGATGCGCCGCGGGAGATCTGGGCCATCTGCATCAGCCCATTGAAGTCCGTAATCTTGGCGTCCTCATTGGCGAGGAACGTCGCCAGGAGGGCGTTGAGCCGGCTGGCCAGGGCCGCAGGCGGAACCTGGAAAGTCTTCGTCGCGTGCCAGCGCCGGCCATCCCAGACGTAGCGCTGTCCTTCCAATTCGATTTCAGTCTGGTCCACGTGGGTCTCCCCGGAGAGTTAGGGGAGGAAAGATACTGCGGACCGGCGGAGCGAGGAAAGAGGGAGGGCCGGTCCCGGAGGAACTACGGTGGGTGCCCGGGGCGTCAGAGCTTTTCGAGCCCCGGCGTCTCCAGACTGATCGGTCCCTGCTCGATGACCTGGGTGTTGACGGGATGGCTCTGGCCGCGTCCTGGAACCTCCAGGGTTTTTGGCACCAGGTCGGCGGCGGCGAGCTGCTCCGGCGGGACCTTCTGGGCGACGTAGACGGCGAGCTCCCAATCTCCAGATTTCTTGTCCGACGGCACGCGTCCGAGCCCGACGACGTTTTTCATTCGCGACAGCTCGCCCGCGAAGAGATCGAGGGCTTTGCGGACGTGCTCGACTGTGGCCATCAGATCGCCTGGGTCACGATCTCGAGGCCGAGCGCGTCGAGTACGTTGGTGATGCGGTTGAAGATGCTGGTCGAGGGTGTGCCCGCGAAGTGCAGCCCCACGATTTGATTGCTGGAGTTGAAGACGGCGGCGCCGCTGTCTCCCCCCGCGGTATAGCGGGTGCAAAGCACCTGATCGCGCATGCCTACGTTGCCCTCGCCGCCGCCATTCGGCATGGGGTAGGGGAGCGAAGTCCGGAAATCGACGTCGGTGATTTCCCCTGAGGTCAGGTCCGTGGTGCGACCGACCTTCTTCACTTTCATGCCGCGTCGCAGGACGCTGCCGACGCCCTTGGGTGGCACACCGATCAGATTTACCTTCGAGGTGACGTCCGCGGGTTTGACCTCGGCGATGGCGGCGTCGACGAGATTTTCGTAGGTGTCGTCGCCGAACTTGAAGGGCACCCACTCGCTGAGCTGGCAGAGAACGTCCGCCGGTTGCTCGCCGCCGTCGAACACTGCGGCTTGGAGAATGACATCCCCCGCCTTGCCGGTTCCCGAGTTGGCGAGCACGTGGGAGTTGCTGAGGATGTAGAGCTCGGGCTTGCCTTTCTTGCGCACCAGGCAGCCGAAGGTTCCGGCCGTGACTTCGAAATGACCGAGACCGCAGCCCGGCATGGCCGGGCGATGGCGAGAGGTGTTGGCCTCCAGCACGACCTTGCCGATCTCCTGGATGTCTGTATCGACGGGCTGACTCATCCCCGGCAGCATCACCTGTTTGGGCACCGGGGCGTCCAGCTTGTTGAGCGGAAGCTTGCGCTCGACGTAGACCTTGAGCGCCACGTCCTTGAGCTTCTTCCCCTGGGTGATGCGCTCGGCGATGCCGAAGCCCTGGATGTTCGGATGGCGCGCCCAGTTCTTTTGGGGAGGCGGTGGGGCCGCCGAAAGCGAGGCCGCCGCGCCAAAGCCGGGGCCGCTTTTCGCCTTTGTCGCCGCTGGTGGAGCCGAAGCCGGCCCGGTGCTCACCAAGTCAAGGGCGCGACGGAGATTCTGGAGAGAGTTCGTGGCCATGGGCACCGCCTTTGGAATTTCCTTAATTATAACAGGCAGTGCCGCTACCCCGGCGCCTTCTCCTCCCAGATGCGGCTGAGGTGGACGATCACTTCAACGGCCTTTTCCATATCCTGGGCGGAGACCCACTCGTAGCGGGAGTGGAAGTTCTGCTCGCCGGCGAAAAGGTTGGGCGTGGGCAGGCCCATGAAGCTGAGGCGCGAGCCGTCCGTGCCGCCGCGGATGGCTTTTTCGAGAGGCTGGAGGCCGGCACGCCGCACGGCTTCGCGGGCGTTCTCCACCACGTCCGGGTGATGGTCCAGCACCTCTCGCATGTTGCGGTAGCTCTCCTCGATCTTGGACTCGAACGTGGTGCCCGGCCAGTCCGTCACGGTGCGCTGGGCCAACTCGGCCAGGAACGACTCCTTTTCCTGCAGACCGGGCGTCCGGAAATCGCGGATCAGGAGCTTGACGGAGGTCTTTTCGACACCGGCGTTGACGACGTAGGGATGGACGTAGCCCTCGTAGCCGTCGGTCGTCTCGGGCGAGAGGCCTTCCCGCGGCAGGCGGGAGATGAAGTCGGCTGCCACCTTGATGGAGTTGATCATCGTTCCCTTGGCGTAGCCCGGGTGGGTGTTGCGGCCCTGGAAGGTGATCGTCATGGCGTCGGCGGAGAAGCTCTCGTACTCGAGCTCGCCGCGGGCGCCGCCGTCCATGGTGTAGGCGCACACGGCGCCGAACTTCGCTACGTCGAAGTACTTGGTGCCGGTGCCGACTTCTTCGTCGGGAGTGAAGCCGAGGCGGATGGTGCCGTGGGCGATCTCCGGATGGGCCAGCAGATATTCGGCGGCGGCCACGATCTCGGCCACGCCCGACTTGTTGTCGGCGCCCAGCAAAGTGGTGCCCGAGGCGGTGATGATGTCGTCGCCGATCCGCTCCCGCAGATACGGGATATCGGCGGCGCGCAGGACGGCCGTGGGATCGTCCGGCAATACCAGGTCCTGCCCTTGGTAGTTGCGGTGGACGATGGTCTTGACGCCCTCGCCGCTCATCTCGGGCGAGGTGTCCACGTGGGCGATGAAGCCGATGACAGGCACGCCGGTCTTCCGAGTGGTGGCCGGAAGCGTGGCCATGACGTAGCCGTGCTCGTCCATCGCGACGTCGGCGAGGCCCAGCGCCTTGAGCTCCTCTACCAGATGGCGCAAGAGATCGAGCTGCTTGGCCGTGCTGGGATAGGTTTCAGAGGTTTCGGTCGACTGGGTGTCGAAGGTTACGTAGCGCAGGAAGCGCTCGAGGCACGAGGTCTGGAAAGGTGTGTCGGACTGGTCTGCCATGAATGGAAGGGTATCAGGGCCGTGAGGCCGCCTGAAAGACCCTCATCACCCCGGCCCCTACTCCAAGCGGGAGACGTACGTCGCGTCGGGGTTGTTTTCACTCTCGCGCAGGAAGGCCACCGTCCGTTCGACGAGCCGGGCCGTGGCGGTCCGTCTCTCGAAGGCTTCTTTGAGGAGCATCACGGCGCTCAGGGCCTCGCGGTGGATGCCCAGGGCGGCGAAGACGGCTGCCGCGCCGGTGACCAGACTCTCCGCTTCGGCGGGCCGGTCGAGGCGCATCTCGACCTGGGCGGCGTCGAGCGACGATAGGGCCGCCGCGAATCCAAGCCCCGCTTCCTCGAAGCCCTTTTTCGCCTCCAGGAATGCGGTCTCGGCGTTGGCCAGCTCTCCGAGGCCGTAGCGGATGCAGCCCTCCATCCACCGCACCTTGAGCCGCGGAATCCGGCCGGCGGCCTGGAACCTTTGACGGTTGCGAAACAACAACCTCTTGGCCTCGCGGAAACGGCCGCAGTCCACGAGGTGCGAGAGATGGTTCTTGAGAGCGGTGAAGGAGAGCTCCGGGTCACGCTTCTCGTCGATCAAATCGAGGCCCTGCGCGTTCACTCGCAGGGCCTCCTCCGGCTGGCCGCTATAGCGTAGATAAAGGGCCTTCTTGATCAGCACGCGGCCCATCGCATGACTGTCGCCGATTTCCCGGTAAAGCTCGCGGACTACATCGAGTGCGAAGAAGGCGAGCTCGAAGCGCCGCTGCGTGCCCAGGAGAGAGGCGTGGAGATCGTGGAGGCGCGCCTCGAGAGTTGTGGCGCCCGTTCCGCGCTCCAGCACTTCGAAGGCGTGCTCGAACGCCTGCTCCGCTTCCAGGAGATCGTCGGCCGCGCGCAGGGTATTGCCCAGCTCTCCCCAGGCTCGGGCCTGAAAGTCGGCCACTTGGTGACCGCCGTAGGTCGCGGGGTCGAGTCCGTCCGCCACCGTCACCGCCATCCGCGCCAGGCGCACGGCCTCTTGCGGATCGTCGTGGCGAACCGCCGAGACGCGCTGAAGGAGGGCCTCGTAGAGGCCGAGCCCCGCCTGTTCAGGGATCGACGGCAGACCTTCCCCGCTGGCCAGCAGAGCCGTGGCCTCTTCGGCGACCTGCCGCTGTTCCTCCAGGACGCGCTTGAGCCGGATCGCCTGCTCGAAGGAGCTGGCCACCGGCTGGTCATAGGACGCAACGCGCCAGGCCAGAGGAGTTTCGGGCACGTGAAGGCTCTCGCGGACGCGGCGATTCCAGCCGATCGCCGCCCGGCATGCCTTACAACCCGTCAGCAGATGGGAGAGGATCTCCCGTCTCCGCTCCGGCGAGAGGGCGCTGCGCGAGCTCGCCGACAACTCTTCTGGACCGAGATGCGCGCTCAATGGCGGCTTCCTTTCTGTGGTGAATCTTCGAGAAGTCGCGTGGAGTTTGCCACCAAATCGACGATTGCGCAAACTCATAGGCGCTCAGGAGGGGCGCAGCGCACTGCGCCCCTCGAATCGGGAGGTTAGTGCGGCTTGCCGTCAGGGTCGGTGCCTGTACCCTGACCCGTCGTCCCGGTTCCGATTGGACAACCGGTTGGTGGACAAACGAGGTCCTTGGCCTGGACGGCCCGAGGCGGCGAAGCGGCCGGACGAGTCGCCGTCCAATCACGCGTCACTGCTGAAATCCCGTCCGTCCACAACCCTGCGAGCCATTGCCAAGCCCCGGCCGATCTGCCGGTAGCAGCGTTGGCTCCGGTCGGCGAGGCGAAGAACATCACCGCGGTGAGGGCCGCTCCACCGAGGATACGCCCCAGCTTTCCCTGAAGATGATCAAACATGTCACTACTCCTTTTCTCCGCGGAACTTGCCAGGGTCTCCATGATCCCGGGGGGCCCGCGGCTACAGCGCTGGCAATACTTCACGCTCCAAAGGAGCGGAGGATGGGAGATGTCCCCCCCGGTTGAACGTGTCTCAATCCTTCCACCATTTGTTGCTGATTTCAGCCACAAATAGCAGGAGCTGGACTCTTCTAAAGCCGAGGAGGCTGACCGATCCAGCCACAACGCAGTCCTGATTGACAGTCTAGCCAGCGCCGAGCCGGGCCGCTGTGCAATAGTTCTCTTTGAATTTCATGAATTGTAGATCTTCAATCAGCAGGCGGAGCTCGAGGCGGCGAGCTGCTACACTTCGGGGCATCGATTCGAAGATCGGCGGCACGGCATGACGAAACCTCCTATGGAAGACCCGCGCCTCGTCCGGCTGACGGAGATCTGCCTTGCGCTCCCTGAGGCGACGCGCCAGGACACCGGGAGTCATGCGAGCTTTCTGGTCCGCAAGAAGACTTTCACCTATTTCCTCGACAACCACCACGGCGACGGCATCGTGGCGGTCTGCTGCAAGGTGACGCTGGGCGAGAACGCCGATCTGGCCGCCGCGGAGCCCGCAAGGTTCTACCTCCCCGCGTACATCGGACCCAAGGGATGGGTGGGGCTGCGCCTGGACATGGGCAAGGTCGACTGGAACGAAGTGTCCGAGCTCGTCGCCGGCAGCTACCGGCTCATCGCCCCCAAACGGCTGGCCGGGCTCACAAGTGAGCCGTCTAAAGTATCTGGATCGGTCAAGTTGAAGCCGTAATGATTATCTTAACAATCCAATCGTAGGCTCTCGCCGTCGTCGAAGCAGAGTGAGCTGTGAACCCGGGCTCTACGCTCAGCCTGTGTGACGAACGTGTGACAGAGCTTGCGAAACATCTAGGCTTTCATTACATTGTGCGGGCTTAAATCGCAGCGCCGGATTGGGGGAGCCGTCCCGTGTGGGTCGAGGATCCTGCAGGTGCTTTGGCGGTGGGGTCCACACAGGAGGAATGGCATGTCTCGGATTCGGTTTGCGCTTCTGCTCGTTCTGACGTTGCCGTTCGCCGCCGTACCGGCGAGCTCCCAGCCACTTCTCAAGGCCGCCGTCCAGGTCGATCCTGGAAGCACCAAGCAGACCGGCCAGACCTTCGGCTACCGTCTCACCTACAACTGCAGCAACACCTCGGGTCCCTGCCTGAATGCCGAGGTCGACGATCTGCTGCCGGCGGAGGTCCAGGAGATCTCCACCGTTCCGGCCAGCCCGACGGGCGACGTGGCGGCGATCAACGTCACCAACAATTTCATGGGCTCCGGCCGGACCCGAGTCCAGTTCGTGATGATCACTCCGCTGCCGGCGGGCAACAGCGGCGACCTGCTGATCAACGTCCGATTTCCCAACGGCTCGACGCCCAACGGCACCGTGGCCAGCAACACGGCGGACGGCATCAATCTCGGAGCCTCGCCGGGCACCTTCACCACTCCCCCGGTGAACGTCACGGCGGTGGCGACCGTTCAGGTCAATCTGCAAAAGACGCTGCTCACGGGGCCGGCCAACCTGGACCTGCCGGAGAGCTACCGGTTGCGGATCTCGGTGCCCAACAACCCGGGCGCCCTGAATCTGACGGCCGTCGGTCCGGTCACCGACACGCTGCCGGCCGGCACGGTGTTCAACGGCGCCAGTCCGGCAGCCGATTGCGAGCCGATATGCGTCGGCACGACGCCCGCGACGGTCACCTGGACGAGCCCCTGCTCGGTGCCCATCACGCCGGGCGGCAGCTGCGACATCCAGGTGAACGTCACTTTCCCCAGCGCTACGTTCACCAGCGGCACCAACGTCACCAACAGCTTCACCGCCACGGGAACGCCGCTGGGCCAGCCGTCGCAAAGCCTGGGCGTCGGCTCGGTGACCCATCCGGTCACCACGTTCGTGCCGAATCCGAGCGCCGGTCTCTTGAAGAACATCGCCGGCGGCAACCCCAACCCGCCGACGCTCAACCAGACTTTCAGTTACTCGATCGGGACGTCGAACAACGGCAATGTGCCGCTCGACACCATGGTGGTGACCGACCTGCTCCCCACCCAGCTCAAGCTGGCGAGCGTCACGACCGGCGCCTACAACGGGCTAGCGAGCTTCTCGGCTGGTGTCGGCGTGCAGGTGAGCTATGAAAAGAACACGGCGCTGGGTGTTTTCACCCTTTGGGGGAGCTCGCCCAACACTACGACGAACACGACGCTGACCGCGCCGCCTCCGGGTCTGGGGGTAGGCGAGTACGTCACCCGGGTACGCTGGCAGTACGGCCAGGCGCAGCCCGGGATGAGCCCCACGGCGAACATCTCCGTCACCGGGCAGATCATCAACCCCAGCAACACGGGCGCTCCGGTGGCCTTCGGCGACACGATTCAGAACTGCGTCGACCAGACGGCGGTCTACACCGCCGGCCCCACCAACGTCTCCCACAACATCTGCAACACCTTCATTCTGAGCGGGCCGTTCGTGCAGCTCGACCCGGCCAAGGACAACCTCTCGGGCGGCGGTCCCTTCAACACTGGGCAGACGGTTTCCTGGCGCCTGCGTGTGCACAGCGCGCCGCAATCGAGCGATCCAGTGCCGCTCGAGAACGTCGTTGCCACCGACCTGCTGCCCGTCGACCTCGTCTTCGTGAGCTGGAGCTTCGACGCTCAGGGCACGGGCCTGCCGGCGCCGCAGACCTTCCAGCAGATTCCCAACTTCGCGGGCACCGGCCGCACCCTATTGCGCTGGCAGTGGAACGCCGGCAGCGGCAGCCTCGGGGTCGGCCAGCAGGTTTGGATCCTCATCAACACCACGATCCGCAACGGCGCGGCCTTCGGTGCGCTGTCCAACACCTTCACCCTGGGGCACGACGCGCCGGGCCTCGGCCAGCGTTGCTCGGGCGGCTCGCAGGTGGACTCGCTGGACCTCGACGGCGACGGCAACACGGCGGAGACGCGGTGCGCGGGGTCTGGTTCCGCCAACGTGGCGCCCATCGCGCAGCTCGTCTCCAGCAAGCAGGTGCAGGGCACCTGCGACGGTGGCTTCAGCGGCAGCTCTTCCGGCACGCTGATCGGCGGCGCTGTCGAGTACCAATTGCGGGTGCAGAACGTCGGCACGGTGGCAATGCAGAACTTCGTGCTCATCGACATCCTGCCTTTCGTCGGCGATACCGGCGTGCGCGACACCAATCCGCGCGGTTCCCAGTGGACGCCGCTGCTGGCGGCGCCCATCCTGCCGCCGGCCGGGACGACTCTCTTCTACTCGACGGCGGGAAATCCATGCCGCCCCGAGGTTGGCGTCACAGTGCCCGGCTGCACGCCCCCCAACTGGACGACCGTGCCGCCGGATCCCATTACCTCCGTGCGTTCGTTCAAGGTCGAATTCGGCAGCCGGGTGGTGGGACCGTTCGACTTCGTGTCCTTCAACTTCCACCTCACGGCGCCGGGCAACGTTCCCCCGGCGACAACCGCCTTCAACTCCTTCGCCTACCAGGCGGACCGCTCCGACGGCCTCGGCTCGCTCGCCGCCGAGCCGCAAAAGGTGGGCATCACCCTCGGCGCCTGCAACGCCGCCAGCCTCGGCGACTTCGTCTGGGTGGACGTCAACCACAACGGCGTGCAGGACGATGGTCCCACGGGCGTCAACAACGTTTTCGTCCGGCTGTTCTCGCCGGGTCCGGATGGCGTGCCCGGCACGCCGGACGACGTGCCGCTGGCTTCGGCGGTCACCGGGCAGAGCCCGACCAACGCCCCGGGGTGGTACCAATTCCCTGGTTTGGCGCCGGGCAGCTACTTCGTCTGCGCCACGCCGCCGCCGACCTTCATCTTCACTACGCCCACTCAAGGCACGCCCAACCTCGACTCCGACGCCAACGTCACATCCGGCTGTTCGCCGGTGGTGACGCTGGTGGCCAACCAGAACGATCCGGACGTCGACTTCGGGCTCGTCGCCACCCAGCTCGCGGCGCTCGGCGACTACGTCTGGTTCGACCGTGACGGCGACGGTCTGCAGAACGAGTCGACGTGGGACGGCATCAACGGCGTCACCGTCAAGCTGTTCGCGGACAACGGCAACGGCGTCGCGGATCCCTCGACGGATGCCCTGGTGGCGACGACCGTCACCGCGGACGACGTCTACGGCCGGCCCGGCTACTACCGTTTCGACGGCCTGATCCCGGGTCTCCAGTACTTCGTGCAGTTCATGAAGCCATCGGTGGCGACCAGCTTCACCACGCAGGACGCCGGCGACGACACCCAGGATTCCGACGCCAATGCCACGACCGGCGTGACGCAGCTCGTCACCCTGGCGCCGGGTGAGTACAACCCGACGATCGACGCCGGCCTCGTCATTCCTTCGGGCACCCTCGCCCTGGGCAACCAGGTTTGGTTCGACGCCAACAACAACGGCATCTTCGAGCCACAGAGCGGCGAGGTGGGGATCGACGGCGTGCGTCTCGACCTTTACCTGGACGCCAACAACGACGGCCGGCCGACGCTCGACGAACAGGTCGGCACGACCTTCACCGCCACTCAAGGAGGCTTTGCCGGCCGCTACCTCTTCCCCAACCTTGCGGCGGGCAACTACATCGTCGTCGTCGATCCGTCGAACTTCAACGGCGGCGGCGCGCTGGCCGGCCTGGCGACTTCGACCGGCAACGATCCCGCTCCCGACCCGGACAACGACGTCGACGGCGACGACAACGGCACCGCGGTGGGAGCGCTTACCGCCAGCCTGCCGGTCACCCTCTCCGCGGGCGGCGAGCCCACGAGCGAGGATGGCAATGCCAACACCAACCTCACCGTCGATTTCGGTTTCTTCACCGCAGCCGCGGCACCGCAACCGAAATTCGATTACGGCGACGCTCCGGACGTGACGGTCAACACCTCCACGGGGGACTACAACACGACGGTGCTCGACAACGGCGCCCAGCACCTCCTGGGAGTCCCCAACGCCCCCCGGCTCGGCGCTTGCGTCGACGCCGACAGCGGCTTCAATCAGAATTCCCTGGCGACGGGCGATGACGTCACCACCTCGGCGACCACCTTTGGCACCTGTGCCGTCCCTGGTGACGACGAGGACGGCGTCACCTTCACCAGTCCGTTCGTGCAGGGCTCCCCGGCGGCGTTCACCGTCACCGCCGGCGGTCCCACACCCTGTGTCCTCAACGCCTGGGTCGACTGGAACCGCGACGGCATCTTCGGCAACTCGGCGGGCGAGCAGATCGCGGCCGACGTGAACATTCCGACTGGTCCACCGACCGTGCTCTCGCCAGTGGTGCCGGCGGGCGCAGTTCCCGGTCTCACTTACGCGCGCTTCCGTTGCTCTTCAGCCACTGGCATTGGGCCCACCGGACCGGCGCCGGACGGCGAGGTCGAGGACTACCTTGTGAGCGTCGTCGGCTTCGACTACGGCGACGCGCCGGCGAGCTACGGCACCCAGGGGGCCGGCGCGGCGCGCCACCAGGTCGATTTCTCCAATCCCTTCATGCTCGGCCGCTGCGTCGACACCGAGGCCGACGGCCAGCCGAACGCCACGGCGTCCGGCGACGACGGCGCTACCAGCACGAGCCGCATTGGCACCTGCTTCAACGACGAGGATGGCATCACCTTCACGACGCCGGTCACAGCGTGCACCACGGCCCAGGTGAGCGTCTTCGTCACCAGTGCGGCGGGTGGCAAGCTCGACGCCTGGGTGGACTTCGACCGCAACGGCACCTTCGACGCGGCCGATCAAATCTTCTCCAGCCAGTCCCTCACGGCCGGCAACAACAACCTGAGCTTCCCCGTGCCATGCACCTCGGGGGCCGGCGTTTCCTACGCCCGCTTCCGTCTCTCCTCGGCCGGCGGCCTCGGCCCGGCGGGCTCAGCGCCGGACGGCGAGGTCGAGGACTATGCCCTCGTCCTGGGCACCGTCGACTTCGGCGACGCGCCGGACAGCTACGGCACGACGCTCGCCGCCAACGGTCCCTTCCACCGGGTGACGGCCGGCTTCTCCCTCGGCGCCACCGAGGACAGCGAGGTCGACGGCCAGCCGTCGGTGGGTGCCACTGGCGATGGCGCCGACGAGGACGGCGTCGCTCTTCCCGCCGGCGGCTTCGTCGCCTGCGGCACGACCAGCGTCACGGTCGATCTCACCAACACCGCCGGCATTGCCACCCCGAAGCTCGACGCCTGGATCGACTTCGACGGCGACGGCGTCTTCAACGATCCGCGCGACCGCATCGCCACGGGCTTGGCCCTGGTCTCCGGCGCCAACCCGGTGACCGTCAACGTGCCGTGCGACGCCAAGTCCGTCCCCTCCTATGCCCGCTTCCGTCTCTCCTCGACGGGCGTCTCCGGACCGGGCGGCTCGGCGGTGGATGGCGAGGTCGAGGATTACGCGGTGACGGTCATGGGCCTCGACTTCGGCGATGCCCCCGATCCCACCTATCCCACTCTCCTGGCGTCTGATGGTGCCCGCCACGCCGTGCTGCCGGTGGGCAATCCGACCCTGGGCTCCTTCGTCGACACCGAGCCGGACGGCCAGCCGAACGCCGGTCTCACCGGCGACGACGCCAACGGCAATCCGAACGACGAGGACGGCGTCGTCTTCCCCGCCACTCTCATTCCGGGAGCGCCGGGATCGATTCAGCTCCGCACCGGCGCCACGGGCGGCATCGTGAGCTGCTGGATCGACTTCAACCACAACGGCAGTTGGGCGGACGCCGGCGACAAGGTGGTGACCGACCTTTCCATTCCGGCCGGCACGACCCTCACTCCAACCTTCGCGGTGCCCGTCGGTTCGCCACAGGGCAACACGCCGTCGCGCTGCCGCATCAGCTCGCAGCCGGGTCTGGGAATCACCGGCCTGGCGCCGGATGGCGAGGTGGAGGATCATCTCGCTCCCATCGGCGTCGAGCAGCCGAAGATCGGCGTCGCCAAGCGCCTGGTTTCCGTCGACCGCGACGTCGCCGACGCCCTGGCGTTCACCGTCGTCTTCCAGATGAAGGTCGAGAACCTCGGCAACGTGCCGCTTTCCAACGTGCAGGTGACCGAGAACCTCAGCGCCACGTTCCCCACACCCATGACCTTCAGCATCGTCTCGGTCCAGAGTCCGGACTTCACCGTCAACCCCGGCTTCGACGGCGCCGGCAACACCGATCTCCTGGCTGCCGGAAACACCTTGACGATTGGCGGCTCCGGAACCATCACACTGACCCTGGTGGTCCACGACCCGAACGCCAATCCCGGGCCGTTTACCAACCAGGTGACGGCAAGCGCCACCAGCCCCGCCAACGTGCCGGTCACCGATCTCTCGCAGGACGGTTCGGACCCGGATCCCAACGGCGACGGCAGCGGCACTGACAACAACGTACCGACCGTCTTCCAACTGCCGGTCGCCATCGCACTGGTCCCGACCCTCAGTACCTGGGGCCTGATCTTGCTGGCGGCGTTGCTCGGGCTTCTCGCCGTGCGGCGGATGAGGAGGACGGCGAGGGCTTGAGCAGCGAGTCGGTCAGGAAACAATGAGCCCGGCCCTCCGTACCTTCAGGCAGACCTGAGGGGACTGGAGGGCCGAGATGTTTCAATCGCTGCCGCGTGATTTTGCCTACGCCGTCCGGATGCTCCTCAAGAGCCCGGGCGTCACCTTGGCGGCCGTCGTCTCGCTGACCCTGGCGATCGGCGCCAACACTCTGATCTTCAGCGCCTTCAATTCCGTGCTGCTGACGCCGCTGCCGTACGCCGACCCTGATCGGCTGGTGCTCCTTTGGGGCAGCGGCGCGGCGGGACATAGCCGCGACCAGGTGTCGTTCACCGATGCCGAAGACTTTCGCCGCAGCCGGTCGCTCGAGGGACTCGCTGTATTCAAAGGCTGGATGCCGGCGCTCACCGGCTCCGGCGAGCCGGAGCGGATTCCGGCGGCCCAGGTCGGAGACGGCTTCTTCGAGGTGCTGAAGGCCAGGCCCCTCCTTGGCCGGACGTTCTTGCCGGAGGAGCAACAGGACGGCAAGGACTTCGTCGTCGTTCTGACCCATGGGCTCTGGCAGCGTCGCTTCGGGGGCGATCCCAAGATCGTGGGCAGGACGCTGACCCTCAACGGTCGCGTCTACACCGTGGTCGGTGTGATGCCGCCCGAGTTGAGCTCGCTCCCGGCGCCGCGGTTGCTGGAGAAGTCGGCCGAGCTCTACCGGCCCATCGCCGAGCGGTACGACGATAAAGAGCGCGCCTCGCGGCACCTTCGTGCCTTGGCGCGCCTCGCCCCTGGGGCCACGATCGAGCAGGCCCAGGGCGAGGTCGCGGCCATCGCATTTCGACTCGCTCGCCAGTTCCCGGAAGCCAACGCGGCGCGCGGAGCGTACGTCGTTTCATTGCGGGAGGACGTCGTCGGTCCGGTGCGGCCCGCCCTTGTCATCCTGCTCGGAGCGGTGGCCTCGTTGCTGCTCATCGCCTGCGCCAACATCGGCAATCTGCTGCTCGCCAGGGCTACCTCACGGGAGCGGGAGGTCGCGATCCGCGCCACCTTGGGAGCTACCCGCGGACGCATCGCTGGCCAGTTTCTCCTCGAGAGCCTCGTGCTCTCGCTGACGGGAGGCGCCTTGGGCCTCGCCTTCGCAGTCTGGGGCCGGCGGCTGCTGATGGCGTTCGGTTCGGGCCTCCTACCTGCCGGCCGCGGCTTTGTCGTCGACGGGCGGGTGCTCGCCTTCACTGCCGGAGTGTCCGTGCTGGCCAGCCTGCTGTTCGGTATCGCTCCCGCGCTGAGGGCCATCCGTGCGGCTTTGAGCCGCTCGCTCAAAGACGGCAGCCAGGGCTCCGGCGAGGGCCCCGACCGCGGGCGTCTGCGCTCACTGCTCGTAGTGGGGGAGATCGCCATGGCCCTGGTCCTGGTGGCCTGTGCCGGACTGCTGATCCGCTCCGTGACCCGCCTCATCGCGGTCGACCCTGGGTTCGAGCCCGCGGGGCGGTTGACGCTCAAGGTGTGGCTGCCGTCGAGCCGCTATCCAACCGGCGCCGCGCAGACCGCCTTCTACGACCGTGTGCTCGCCGGCGTTCAGTCCATGCCGGGCGTAGCGGCGGCGGGCCTGGTGAGCACGCTGCCGCTCGACGACTTCGACCGCGTTTCCATCCGGCCGGAGGGAATCGCCATTCCCAAGGGACAGGAGCCGGACGTCGATCGTTACATCGTGACTCCCGACTATCTCGCGGCAATGGGCATTCCTCTGGTGGCCGGTCGCGGCTTCACGGCCGGGGATCGTGCCTCCACCTCGCAGGTCGCGCTGGTAAGCGAGACCATGGCCCGCCAGCTTTGGCCGGGGCGCAATGTCCTTGGGCGGCGGTTGCAGGTGCCGGACGGAACCCCACAGCCGCCCTGGCGCACCGTCGTGGGCATCGTCAAGGACGTCAAGCAGTATGCCCTCGACCGGACCAACACCCCACAGATGTACCTTCCCCAGGCCCAGTTTCCCACCAACTACATGACGCTGGTGGTGCATGCCCGGGGCGGCGATCCGGCGGCTTTGGCGGGGCCGGTGCAAACCGCGATCCATACCCTCGATCCGGACCAGGCCGTCTTCGACGTCCAGCCCATGGCGGAGGTTCTTCTCGGCTCGATCGCCTTGCGCCGC
This sequence comes from Thermoanaerobaculia bacterium, assembly GCA_035472915.1. GTDB lineage: Bacteria > Acidobacteriota > Thermoanaerobaculia > Multivoradales > UBA5704 > DATARR01. Next base: position 6,688 of record DATIOS010000194.1, on the reverse strand, counting down.
TTTGCCATGATCCTGCTGGGGACCTTCGCCGGTCTTGCCCTGGTGCTCGCGGCCGTGGGCATCTATGGAGTGATGGCTTACTCGGTGATTCGGCGCACGCGGGAGGTGGGTGTCCGCATGGTCCTCGGCGCGCAGCGTAACGACGTGCTGCTGCTGATCCTCGGCCGCGGCCTGATGCTCGCGGGGATCGGCATGGCGATTGGGCTCGTCTCGGCCCTGGGAGCGACGCGGCTGATGTCGGCGTTGCTTTTCCAGGTGAGCCCGACCGACCCATTCACCTTTGCGGCCATCACCGTCCTGCTGGGGACGGTGGCCCTGACCGCCTGCTACCTGCCTGCTTCGCGGGTTCTGGAGCTCGACCCCCTGACGGCGCTGCGTTGCGAGTAGCCGCGGGGTACACTCCGACTTCATGAGACTCGAAACCGAGCGGCTCATCCTCCGTCCCTGGCGAGAGGGAGATGAGCCGTCTCTCGTTCGCCACGCCAACAACCGCAAGGTCTCGATCAACCTGCGGGACCATTTTCCCTATCCGTACACCATGGAAGACGCGCGGGCCTGGATCGCGCGCTGCCGGACCGCAACCCCGCCACATCAATCCTTCGCCATCGAGCATGCCGGCGAGGCCATCGGAGGAACCGGGCTCCAGCCGATGTCGGACGTCGCTCGATTCACCGCCGAGGTCGGCTACTGGCTGGGGGAAGAGTATTGGGGCCAGGGTTTTGCCACCGAGGTCCTGCGCCGCCTCACCGACTACGTTTTCGAAACCCTGCAATACGAACGTCTCGAAGCCTGGGTCTTCGCCACCAATCCCGTCTCCTGCAAAGTGCTGGAAAAAAGCGGCTACGAGCACGAAGCCATCCTCCGGCGCAGCGCTTTCAAGGATGGGAGATTTTTGGACTGCCACCTTTACGTGCGACTGCGGCCGCGGTGATTGTTTTCGTTCTCTTCATCTGCCGGCGGCGGATTCATTTCAGATTGGACCTTTTTCCCGATCCCGAGACGCCCCACGGGGTTCCCCGTGGGCGTCTCTACATTGGGGGCGCAATGGTATGTAAATTGGAACGATGACGCCTTTCCGAAACGTTGAAAACCGATCGCGTAGATCGTCTCCTATGGACGCCACTCATCCGATTCAAATCACGGCTTCGACCCCCAAGGTACATTGGGGACGCAACGGTACGGAAATTGGAACGATGACGCCTTTCCGAAACATTGAAACCGACCGCGCAGATCGTTTCCTACGGGCGCTACCTTCCGATTCAAATCACGGCTTCAACCCCCAATGTAGAGACGCCCCGTGGGGAACCCCGCGGGGCGTCTCCGAGGCGGCGATATCCTTCCTGAGGTCGAAGACTGGCGCCGGGCACCACGCGGCTCCTCAAATCTCCAACCGCATCTCCAACTGCTCCAACCCCTGCCTCTCCCACCCCGGCCCGCTGAAGAACTCCGGCGCCAGATCCTCCGGTATATAGGGCGAAAACCACCACGTTCTTCCTGGGTGGGCCGCGGCCAGGGCGTGGAGAATCCGCGTCCCCCAACCCTGGCGGCGGTGGGCTCGGGGCACGACGAGAGCGTGAAGGATGAGCTTCTCGGCCGTGAGATCGCCGATCAGGGCGCGGGCTTCGCCGAGGCGCCAGGCGCGGGTGGGCGGCGTCGACGCTGCGAAGGTCTCGGGTTGGAGCGTCCAGGGGAGGTCCGGCTCGCCTTCGCGGACGGCGAGGCGGGCGAAGTCGCGAGGATCGATCTCTTCGAGCGGACCGGTCGGTTCGATCTCACCGGGGTCCCAGCGGTAGCCGACGAGACGGCGGCGGGTGCGAAAGCCGGCGCTGGTGTAGAGGGCTACGGCGGGGGTGTTCTGGACGAGCACCTCCAAGAACATGGCCCGGTCTCCCCGGGCGCGGGCTTCGGCGATGGCCGCTTCCAGGACCCGGCGTCCCACTCCCTGGCCCCGAAAAGGGGGCGCGATGCCCATGGCCGCCACGCGGCTGGACCAGCCCCGGCGGGCGATGAGCAGTGCGCCGGCCGGCGCGCCGTCTTGAGAAAAAACGCGGCTGGCAAATGGATCGAGGTGCTCGCTGCGGAAGCGGCGCTCGTAGGCTTGAGCCGTGAAGGTCAGGGGAACGAAGTAACCTTCGAATCCCCGGTTCACGGCGATGGCTACCTCTTCGGATGTGCAGTCCGCGACGGGACGGGCTGTGAGAGTCGGGGCGTCCATGATGATTGACCGGGTCATTGAGATGATTTCATGGAATCTCCTTTCTCGGCCAAGTACAATCCGCCCATGAATCTGATCGCAGACCTTCGGCGCATCGTCCTTCGCGACATCGACACCCTGCGGCGGGAGATCGAGCTCTATCCGGATGATGAATCCGTATGGCGGCAGGTTCCCGGCCTCCCCAACGCCGGCGGGACGTTGATCCTCCACTTGACCGGTAACCTGCGCCACTATTTCGGCGCCCTCATGGGCAAGAGCGGATACGTCCGCGATCGCCCGGCCGAGTTTTCGACGCGAGGCGTTCCCCGGCACGAGTTGCTGCAGCGCATCGCCGCCGCCCACGCCGAGGTCGGGGATACGCTCGCCCACCTGGACCCTGCCGTTCTGGATGAGATCTATCCGGAGCCGCTGCGCGACCACTCCCTTCCGACCGGACTGTTCTTCCTCCAACTGGCCGTGCACCTCACCTATCACCTCGGTCAGCTCGACTATCACCGCCGGATGGTCACCGGCGACTCCGCCTCAGCGGGAGCCCTCGCGCCGCCTTGAGACTCGATCCATAACCTGCCTTGAAACGTTTCCGCCTCCCGCTTCGTCAGGCTGAGGAAGCCCGCAGTCTTCTTCAGGAGGCGCCCCATGAGCAACCTTCTCGCGACTTTCCGATCCCTGGCCCGGGAGCTGCGCCGCAGTCCGGGTTTCCTGCTGATCGCGGTGGCCACCCTGGGCCTCGGCATTGGCGCCAACGCGGCGATCTTCAGCGTCGTCGACGCGGTGCTGATCCGTCCCTTGCCCTACCCCGACTCGGAGAGGCTGGTTGGGATCTGGGGGACGGCACCGGGGCTGAAGATGGACAAGATCCAGTTTTCGGATGGTACCTACGTTCTCTTCCGCAAGGAGAACCGTGTGCTTGCCGAGATGGGGATCTATCGGGAAGGCTCGGCGACGCTCACCGGCGGCCAGACGCCGGAACGGGTGGGAATCGCTGGCGTTACCGGGTCGACTTTTTCGGTGCTGCGCGTGCCGCCGGCCCGCGGGCGGACACTTCAGACGGCGGACGAGGCGCCGGGCGCCGAGAAAGTCGCAGTCCTCGCGGACAGCTTGTGGCGGCGGCGGTTTGGCGGCGATCCGGCGGTGGTGGGGACGATGTTGCGGGTGGACGGGGCCGAGCGCCGCGTCGTCGGCGTGATGCCCGCAGGATTCCGGTTCCCCTCGGCGGACGCCGAGCTATGGCTGCCGATCACGATCGATCCTGCCCGCCTCCGTCCGTCGGACTTCAACTTCGCAGCGATCGGCCGGTTGCGGCTGGGAATCTCGGCCCAGCGAGCGGCTCGGGAGCTTTCGGCGCTGGTCTGGCGGATTCCCGAGGTCTATGGCGAGGAGGATCTCAGCCGCGGCATGATCGAGAGCTCCCGGTTCGGTGTCGCCGTCACGTCGTTGCGCGACGACGTGGTGGGCACCGTCGAGCGGGTGCTTTGGGTGCTGCTGGGGAGCGTCGGGTGCATCCTGGTGATCGCCTGCGCCAACGTGGCCAATCTTTTCCTGGTACGCGCCGAGCGCCGGCAACGGGAGGTTGCCCTGCGCACGACTCTCGGGGCGACGCGCGGCGACGTCGTCGGCATGTTCCTGGGCGAAAGCGTGTTGCTGTCGCTCGCCGGCGGTCTCGTGGGCCTGGGTCTCGCGTGGGCGGGTGTGCGGCTGCTGGCGAGCCTGCGGCCGCCGGGCATTCCGCGGCTCGACGAGATCGGCGTCGACGGACGCGTTCTCCTCTTCACTGTTCTCCTGGCGCTGGCCGCCGGGCTCCTCTGCGGCGGTCTCGCGGTCCTGCGCTTCGGCTTCGCACTGGCACTCGCCCTGCGCGAGGGCGGGCGAGGCGGTATGGCGGGGCGTGAAACGCACCGGGCCCGCAACGGACTGGTGGTGGCGCAGGTGGCCGTTGCGCTGGTCCTGCTGGTCGGTTCGGGGCTGATGGTGAAGAGCTTCTGGCGCCTGCGCAGCGTCGACCCCGGCTTCGATCCGCGCGGCGTCCTGACCCTGCGGCTCGACCTGCCGGCGGCCGTCTACCGCGACACTCCCGCCACACTCCGTTTCGTGCGACAGCTCGTCGAGCGGGTGCGCTCGCTGCCCGGAGTCACGGCTGTGGGCACGATCTACCCGCTCCCGTTGTCGGGGGGCAGCTCGAGCAGCGGCTATTGGATCGAAGATTTTCCCTTGCGCCCCGATCAGGTATGGCCGCAGCTCGAAACCCGCTTCGTGAGCCCGGGGACCTTCGCGGCCATGGGCATCCCGCTGCTCGGAGGCCGGATCTTCGATTCTCTCGATCCGTCGCGGCCGTCGACCGACGTCGTGGTGAGCCAGGCTCTCGCCGAGCGCTTCTGGCCGGGCCGCAACCCACTGGGCAAGCGGCTGACCGTCGACGTCCCCGGCAAAGGCGTCTGGTACACGATCGTCGGCGTCGTGGGCAACGTCCACGATCACAGCCTGGAAGACAAACCCGCGCAGTCGGTCTACTTTCCGATGGTGCGCCGCAGCGAGAACGAGTGGGCGCCCCGGAGCTTCAGCCTGGCGGTCAAGGGGAGGATCAATCCCCGCGCCCTCGTGGCACCCGTCCGCGGCGTCGTGCGGTCGCTCGATCCCAACCTTGCGCTCGCGCAGGTGCGGCCGTTGTCGGACGTGGTGGAGCGCTCGATGGCGCGGACTTCCTTCACCATGCTCCTGCTGGTCCTCGCCGGCGCGGTCGCCCTGCTCCTGGGCTCGGTGGGAATCTACGCCGTCATCACCTACGTGGTCAGCCAGCGGACGCGGGAGATCGGAGTACGGATGGCGCTGGGCGCCCGGCGGGTCGATATCTCGCGCATGGTGCTCCGCGAGGGCTTGGGAGTGACCTTGCTCGGCATCGCCATCGGCCTCGCCGGGGCCCTCGCGCTGACGCGTCTGATGGTCGCGTTGCTCTATGGCGTGAGCGCCACCGACCTTCCGACCTTCGCGACGGTGCCGGTGATGCTCGCGGCCGTGGCCCTGCTCGCATGCTGGTTACCTGCCCGCCGTGCTGCCGCCGTCGAGCCATTGGAGGCGATTCGCTACGAGTGATTGGGGCGCCGGGAGACCGGCCTACTCCTCCCGCCGCAACGCCCCCACTTCCGGCACCAGCTCCAGCCCGGCCGCCGCGACCTGCTGGCGGAAGGCGGCCACGTCTTCGGCGTAGAAGCGGTTGAAGTCGACGAGGTAGGCGTCCAGCGCCTTCTCGGCGGTTTCGAAGTAGGCGAGCGTAGTGGGCGTGGGCGGGTCCATGGAGGTCTGGAGGGTGTCGACGATGAACCAGACCTTCTCCAGGACGAGGTCGTCGCGCGAAACGCCGAGCGGCATCTCGGGGGCGACCCGAAAGCGTTTTTCGAGGGCGTTGAGCTTCTTCTGGAGGGCGGCGGCAGCCTGGAGCAGCGCGGCTCGGGCGGCCGGCGGCGCGTCGGTGCGGGCCCTGGCGGCGGCGGTTTCGACGTCGGCGCGGGTCTTCAAGATGCGCTCGACGACGGTGATGGCGGAGTCCTGCAGGCGGCCGGCGCGCAGGACGGCGGCCCAGCGCGCCTGCCAGTCGGCTTCCGTGTTGTGCGAGCGCGGATCGGCGAGGACGCGAACGGTCTGCTTCGCCTCGGCGTCGCCCAGCTTCACGGTGACGGTGTAGACGCCCGGCGGCACCTCCGGGCCCGGCGGGTTCGGCGGCCGGGGCGGCTGGCCGGCGGGGCGCGGGGAGAGCTTGAAGGCGTTGCGCTCCAAGCCCCAGGCGTCGCGGTTGAGCCCCGCGTCGAGCGGCCAGCGATAGTTGCGCAGTAGCTTGCCGGCAGCGTCGGTAACCTGAACGTCGGCCACTCCGCCCTTGAGCGCCGCGACGGTGAGCAGTGCGCCGTAGGGCCGGTTTTCGCCGTGGAAGACGTCCGCGCCGTGCCCGGACGTGCCGAGACGGTTCCAATGCTGGCGCGCCTCGGGGATGGTGAAGAAATGGAGCGGCTCGGCGAGGATGGCGGCGCTCAGCTCGCGTAGCGGCCGGACGTCGTCCAGGATGTAGAGGCCGCGCCCGAAGGTGCCGATTACCAGGTCATGGTCTCGTGGGTGGACGGCGAGGTCCGTCACCGCCACGGCAGGGATTCCGTTTCGCCAGGAAATCCAGCGCCGGCCGCCGTCGAGCGAGATCCACAAGCCGCGCGACGTGCCGAGGAAGAGAAGGTTGCGATCCACCGGGTCCTCTTCCAAGCAGAGGGCGTAGCCGCGCAGGTTCGGGGTGGCGAGGCTTTTCCAGGTGGCGCCGTAGTCGTCCGTGCGCAGGACGTACGGAGTTTCGTCGCCGCGCCGGTGATCGTCCAGAACCACGAAGGCCGACGCCGGATCGAAGCGCGAGGGCCGGATCTGGCTCACCCAGGCGTGGGCCGGCACGCCGTGGACCTTCAGGAGATTGGCTTCGACGCTCGTCCAGGCGCCGCCGCC
>DATIOS010000193.1:0-12425 GCA_035472915.1 Thermoanaerobaculia bacterium | reverse complement strand
GTTGATGAACATGTTGCCCTGACCGTCCAGCCGCACGATCACCTGATCGTCGGACTGGGGAGGGGGAGCCGCGGTCTCGACTTTGGGCGGCACCTGCACGGGGTACCCCATCTGCAGCAGGGGCACGGCCACCATGAAGATGATCAGCAGCACCAGCACCACGTCCACCAGCGGCGTGATGTTGATCTCGCTTCGGATACCACCGGATCCACCTACGTTCATTGCCATGGTTGTTTAGCTCCCGGGGAAGTCCGCCCTAAGCGGTACCGCCCAGCTTTTTCTCCTTCTCGGTGACCACTCCAACGCGGCTGAAACCAGCTTCGTTGATGATCTGCATCACCTTCCGGACCTCTTTGTACTTGAGCCGCTTGTCTGCCTTGATGATGACCGACTTGTCCGGGGTCTGGCCGTGGATCTCTTCGAGATGAGCCTTGAGGTCATCGTTGGGGATCCACTTCTGCTCCACGGCGACGCTGCCGTCCACATTGATCGCCATGGTGAGCTGCTTCGAGCTTTCCGGCATTTTGTCCGGCTTCGCGGTCTCGGGCAGCGACACGTTGACGCCCTTCTGGAGCATCGGCGTGACGACCATGAAGATGATCAGCAGCACCAAGCAGACGTCAACGAGGGGAGTGACGTTGATGTCGCTCCGGACCTCTTTGACAAGGTTCAGCTTGTGGTGCTTATGCAGCATTCTTGCTCCTTTGCCGCTTCATGAAGAAGTCGACGAGCTCCGAGGCGGAGTTCGACATCTCGATCTGAAGCCGCTCCAGCTTGTTCGTGAAGTAGTTGAACATCCAGGCCGCCGGAATGGCGACGCCGAGGCCGAAGGCGGTGGCGACGAGCGCCTCGGCGATACCGGCCGAGACGGCGCCGATGCCGCCGGAGCCCGCGAGGGCCATGCCGGTGAAGGCGTTGATGATGCCGATCACGGTGCCGAACAGGCCGATGAAGGGGGTGATGGTAGCGATGGTCGCCAGCGAGCCGATGCCCCGCTTGAGATCGGAGGTGGTGAGCAGCGTGGCGCGCTCGACGGCGCGGGTGGCGGCTTCGACGACCTCGGGCGCGGAGAGCGGGCTGGTCTGGGTCTCATACTGGAAGGACTGGAGACCGGCAGAGACGACGCGGGCCAGATGGCTCTGGGGATACTTGCTGGCGGCGTCGATGGCAGCCTGCGGGCGATCGTTCTTCAGGTGCTCGGTCGCCTGGCGGGCAAACAGTAGCGACTGTTTGCGCGCCTTGCTGAACATGATCAGTCTCTCGACGGAGACGTAGAGCGACCAGATGGACAGAATGATGAGAATGACGATGACCCCCTTGTTGAGGATGGTCATCTGTTCCCACAGGGCAAGAGGATTCAGACTCATGCGCGTCTCCTTTTTCCTTTTCTGAAAGCCTAGGCGCTCACTGCACCTGGAAATTGACCGTCAGCACGTAGTAGACCTTGACCGGCCTGCCTTCGAGGGTGGCCGGCTTGAACTTCCATCTCGTGACCGCCTCCACCGCGGCTTTGTCGAGCCCCATGGGCAGGCCCTTGAGCACCCGGACGTTGGTGACGTTGCCAGCGGTGTCGATGATCGCTTCGACGATCACCGTGCCGGTGACGCGCGCCCGGCGGGCGAGCTCGGTGTAGACCGGCCGGATCTGGTTGATGATCTCCGGCCGGGTGACGGCGCCGCCGACGCGCAGCGGAGCATCTTCCGTCACGCCGCCCGGCACGCCGCCCACGACGCCGCCCGGCACGCCGCCGACGACTCCGCCGACGACTCCGCCGACGACGCCTCCGGGCACGCCGCCCTCGACGCCGCCCACGACGCCGGTGTCAACAGGGCTCGCCTCGGTGGTCCGCTCCGGCACCTTGTCCGGAATCTGGACGGGCTGCACCGGAGTGGTGGGGACGATTTTCGGGATGTCCTTGGGCACCGGCTTCGGCGTGGCCGGAGCCGGCGGCGGTGCGGCCGGCGGCGGTGGCGGCGGCGGTGGCGCGGCGTTGATGAACACCACGTTGATCGGCGGCTCGGCCACCTCGGGGACGTTCCAGTACTGCGCGAACAACAGCGCGCCACCCGCGACGATGTGCAACGCCAGCGCCACAGGCATCAGCCACCAGCGCACGCCGCGCTTGTGAACCGTGTCCAGATCGATCAGAGAATTCTCGAACATGGCTGCTTCCTTCCCACCTTGGTCAGGTTTTAGCGGGGGGGGTCTTGGGCTGTTGCTGCGATTTCTTGCGCAACTCGATTGCCTTCTTCAGCCACTGGTCCGCGGTCGCCGTGTACTCCAGGCGCTTGGCGCCATCCAGCTCCGCCTTCGCCTTTTCGCGGAAGAGCAGGCTGTAATAGGCCATCGCCTCGAAATAGTCCGGCTTCACGTCCAGAGCCTGCTTCAGGGCCTGCAGGCCCATATCGACCACCTTCACGCGCTCCTCGTAGGAGATCGAGGGGTCGCGGTAGGCCTTGTCCCATGCCGAAACGCCGATCGAGTAGAGCGCCTCGGCCTTCTCCTGCCCCTGGAGCTGAGAGGCGAGCTGCGCCGCCTGGTCCAGCCGCCCGGCCTGGGTCAGGATGGTGACCCGGTACTTCGCGAGCTTCGGGGCTTCCTTCGGCATTTCCTTCAGCCGCCGGTCGATGAAGGCGAGAGACTCGTCGTACTTCTTGGCGTTGACCAAGGTCGACATCAGGTACTCTTCGACCTTTTCATCTTTCGGGTAATCGGCGAGGTACTTCTCGAAGGCGTTGATGGCGGTGTCGGCGTACTCGACGTTCTTGGGGCTGTCATCCCCAGGGCGGTAGAGGGCGAGGGAGGCCAAGCCAAGGGAGCGCCAGGCGAAGGTGGCATTGGGATCCAGCTCGAGGCCCTTTTTGTACTCGCTGATGGCCTTCACGTACGACTCTTGCTGGTACAGCGAGTTGGCCTTCTTCAGCTGTGCCCGGGCCTGGATCTTGCCGCAGCCCAGCGCCGGCAACAGGATCAGAAGTGCTGCGACTGGGAGTATCACAGTTCTCTGCATAGTCACCTCTCCACCACTTAGAAGGGGGGAGCTCCAAAAGAGTTCCCGGAAAGATCTTGGCCCGAACGACAGGAAGGTTGGGAGCGGCTCAACGCCTCGTACATAGTCTCCCCTGGTCGGGTCTCAATGCAACACTTGTACCGGCTGCTCCTGCCATTCGCCCTGGCGGACTCCCGGTTGCCCAACCTTTAAGTCTATTCACACTTTCGACTTCGGGCGCGCTGCGGGCTAGAGGGTCCGAGAAGGCGTCGGGTGCGCAGCGTCTGCTCTGTGTAGCCATGAAACGGGGCCGAATCCTAGAGCAAAAATTCCCGGATGCCAAATGGCAGCCGTCAAGGGGTGGAAGTGGGGCGGAAATTGCGCCTCCAGTCCCCGCCATGTCAGACTCCGGCCGCACTTCCGCAACCCTGGAGCTGAAGGGCGCCTGCCCGGAGCTCCCGAAGGAGGCCCTGCTTGCTTCGAGGCATCTTCCAGATCAAGAAGCTGGACGACATCATGGCGTCCGCCGAGAGCGGGCCTACGCTGCGCCGCGACCTGGGCGCCTTCCAGGTGACGTTGCTGGGCATCGGCGCCATCGTCGGCGCCGGTATCTTCGCCACTCTCGGCACCGCGGCCGCCGGCGACGCGCAACGCCTGGGGGCGGGACCCTCGCTGATGCTCTCGTTCGTGCTGACGGCGATCGTCTGCGCCTTCACCGCCTTGTGCTACGCCGAGTTCGCCGCCCTGGTGCCGATCTCCGGTTCGGCCTACACCTATTCCTACGCGACGCTCGGCGAGCTGGTGGCCTGGATCATCGGCTGGGACCTCATCATCGAGTACGCGGTGGGCAACGTGGCGGTGGCCATCAGTTGGGCCAACTACTTCCGCACCCTGCTCGAAAGCGTCGGCATCAACTTTCCCCTCTGGCTCGCCACGGACTTCCGGACGGCGGCCCACATGCCGGGTTTCCTGGCCAGCGCGCCCCACGTTCTCGGCGTGCCGATCGTCTTCAACCTGCTGGCCTTCCTGATCGTGGCGCTGATCACCATCGTGCTGGTGGTCGGCATCCGCGAGTCCGCCCGCTTCAACGCCGTCATGGTGATGATCAAGATCGTCGTCCTGCTGTTCTTCGTGGCGGTGGCGCTCAAGTACGTCACTCCGGCCACGGTGACGGCCAACTGGCACCCCTTCCAACCCAACGGCTGGAAAGGGACGTTCGCCGGCGCGGCGGTGGTCTTCTTCGCCTACATCGGCTTCGATGCGGTTTCGACGGTCTCGGAGGAGACGCGCAACCCGGGCCGCAACCTGCCCATAGGCATCATCGCCTCGCTGATCATCTGCACCATCCTCTATATCGGAGTGGCGGCGGTGTTCACCGGCATCCTGCCCTACGGCGTGCTGAAGCAGAAGCTGGCGACCGAGCAGGCGGAGCCCCTCACCATGGCGCTGGCCTACGTCATGGGTGGGCAGCAGAAGTGGGTCATCGGCATGGTCGCTCTCGGCTCGGTGATCGCCCACACGGCGGTGCTGCTGGTCTTCCAACTCGGCCAGCCGCGCATCTTCTTCTCCATGGCCCGTGACGGCCTGCTCCCCCAGTCGTTCGCCCGCGTGCACCCGAGATTCCGCACGCCGCACGTCACCACCATCCTCACCGGCGTCCTGGTGGGCGGCGTGGCGGCGTTCGCCAGCATCGACGAGATGGTGGACCTGACCAACATCGGCACCCTCTTCGCGTTCGTGCTGGTGTGCGTCGGCGTGCCCATCCTGCGCCATACCAACCCCGCCGCCCACCGGCCGTTCAAGGTGCCTTTCGGGCCCTACCTGCTGCCGCTGCTGGGGGCGGCGTCCTGCATTTTCCTGATGATCTACCTGCCGCCGGCGTCGTGGTGGCGCTTCGTCGGCTGGCTGGTGCTGGGCTTCGCCATCTACAGCGCCTACGGCTACACCCGCAGCACGATCGGCCGCGACCTGGGCCGGCCGCAGGTGACGCCGTGGACTCTCAAAGTCGCCTCCCTGGGCTTTCTGCTGACGGCCTGCGGGCTGTTCGCCATTCCCCACTCCGCCGGGCTCGGCACGCTGCTGAGCCAGGCGGGGAGCGCCGCGGCTGCGGACCATGGGCGATCGCTCGCCGGCCTGTCGTTGATCGGCGTCGGGCTGGTGCTGGGAATTACCGGGCTGCTGATCGAGACGGGGGACCGGCGGAGAGGGTAAGGCAAAGACCCTCATCACCCTTCACCGGGAGGAGAGGCGGCCCTCTTCTCCCGGCGCGTTTCCCCCGCCCAAGACCCTCACCCCTGCCCCTCTCCCGACCACCCCATCCCCCTCCCCGGGCGAGGGGAAACCCGCTGGGGCGTCCTTGCAGGCTGTTCTCCCTCTTCTCCCGGTGAGGGGGTGGAGGGGGTCGGGAGAAGAGGGCCGGGGTGATGAGGGTCTTGGGCGGGAGGCGCTCCGAGGTAGCAAAGTCAGCGCCTATAGGTCGCCATCGTCTCCCAAAAGCGACGGCCGGGGTCGAAATAGAGGACAGGCCTCAGTCTGGACTCTTGGCGGGCGGCGCCGGCCAGGGCGCCGCCGCCGCCACGGCCATCGCCCGCTTCGAATCCCGGGTGAAGCGCTTCTGCAGCAGGCGGGCGAGGGGATAGCCGAGGCGCGTCAGCGGCAGGTTCGGTCGCGAGAAGGCGAAGATCTCGAACCACACCGAGTTGTCCTCGTGATGCCACTCGACGGTGAAGCGCTCCTCGCCCCGTTCGGCGTGATCCGGCAGCGTTCCATAGGCGAAACCGAAGCGGACGATGGAGCCCTCGTCGTCGAGCCGGTAGACGATCCGGCAGGCGTTGAGCGACCAGAAGCCGAGATGCCTCACCCGCACCGCCACCGTCGTGCCGGGCTCGAGCGGGGCCGCGGAGGGGAAGGCGGTCACCCAGCCCAAGTCGAACATCTTCCAGGCCTTGAGGGCCTCGACGGCGCGGGCGAACGCGGCTCGGCCTTCGCCCAGGCGGACCCGGTTGTGATCGGTCTTGTAGCCGGCCGGCGCCCCGCGGCGAGAGTGGCCGACCTCGCGATACGAGAAGGTGCGGCTCCGCTGTTGAGCCAGGAATCGCTCGACGCGCTGCTTGGAGGGTTTCATCAACAGGAACACTGCGGCGGGGGAGGTTACCACGTTCCCGCGGCACCCTGACGACGTAGAATGACCGGACGATCACCCCGGGAGGTGCGATGGCGCGGTTTCTCTGGATCTGTCTCGGCGGCGCGGCGGGCACCGGCGCCCGCTATCTGTTGTCGGGCTGGCTGCTGCGCGCGGCGGGGCCGGGATTCCCCTGGGGCACGCTGGCGGTCAACGTCATCGGCTCGTTCCTGCTGGGGATCATCATGCAGGTCGCCATCGCCACCGACCTGCTGTCGCCGACCCTCCGCTTGACACTCACCACGGGCGTCATGGGCGGCTTCACGACCTACTCGACGTTCAACTACGAGACCCTCCAATACCTGCAGCAGAACGACTGGCTGATGGGCTCCCTGAACCTGCTGGTCACCGTCGTCGTGTGCCTGGCCGCCGGGAGCCTGGGCCTCGTCGCCGGCCGTCTGCTGGCAGGGACCTGAATCGGGAGGACGAGCGATGCGCACTCTGGACGGCGAAGGCACCCTGGTCCGCGTGTTCGTCGGCGAGAGCGATCAATGGAAGCACCAGCCGCTGGCCCTCGCTTTGGTGGAGCGGCTGCGCAAGGAGGGCTTTTCGGGTGCCACGGTCTTCCGCGGCATCGCCGGCTTCGGCGCCCGCAGCGTTCTGCACACGACGCAGATCCTGCGCCTCTCGGAGGACCTGCCGGTGCTGATCGAGATCGTGGAGTCCCACGACCGCGTCGAGCCGCTCCTCGCCATCCTCGACGAGATGGTTTCCGAGGGACTGGTCACCATGGAGAAGGTGCGGATCGTCAAGTACTCGCCGGGAAGCCGGAAGCTGGACGAGGCCCCGGGGAAGACTTGAGCTGACGTATTATATTCTTCAACAGCTATCTTGCCCCGCAGGTTGACACCCAGGGAGGACGCGATGGGACGCTATGACGAGCTGGCGGAGAACCAGCGCCGGGCGATTCTGGACAGCCAGGGCGTGACGGCGCCCGGGTTGCGGCGAGCTGTGGCGGCCCGTGCGGCGGCGCTCGGCGGCGGGCCGGCGGCCCCCGCGGAGATTACCGGGGAGATTCCCGAAAGACTTCGGGCCTACGTCGACGCCGTCGCCCTGCACGCCTACCGGATCACCGACGAGGACATCGCGGCGCTGCGCAGAGAAGAATCGGAGGACACGGTTTTCGAGGTCTCCGTCGCCGCCGCGGTGGGCGCCGGGCTGGCCCGCTTGGAGCGCGGTCTTGCCATCCTGCGGGGAGGCGCGCGATGAGACTGGAGCAGGTGACGCGCGGCCAGGGGATCAAGCGGCTGCTTTTCCCCGTCATGGGCTGGAAGATCAAGACGCGGTTGCCGGACGTCGTCCGCGCCATCCTCTATCGGCCGAAGATCTTCGGTAAACCTTACAACGTCTGGATCCAGGCGGTCATGCGCGGTCCCTCGCCGTGGAGCGTCTGGGAGCGGGAGCTTTTCGCCTCGTTCACCTCGCGTTGTAACGACTGCGTCTTCTGACGGGAGCAGCACGGCGCGGTCGCGTCGCTGGCCCACAATCAGAAAAGAGAGGACGCTCTGATCCAGGCGGTGCTGGAGGATTACCGCACGGCGCCCATCCCCGAAAAGTTGCGGCTGATGCTCGCCTTCCTGGAGAAGCTGACGCTGCGGCCGGCGGAGGTGGGTGTGGATGACGCCGCCATCTTGCGGGCGGGCGGCCTCACGGACGAGGAGATCGAGAGCGCCCTCCACGTCTGCGCGCTGTTCAACATCATCAACCGGGTCGCCGACTCGCTGGGATTCGAGACGGCGGACGCGGACGGTTATGAGAAGGGCGCCCGCCGGTTGTTGAGCGTCGGGTATCTGTAGCCGGCGCCTCAGTTGGGTGTCAGGTGCCAGACGATCGGCAGCAGGCCGACGATGAGCGCGAAGAGCAGCAGGGTCAGCGGCAGGCCGACTTTGAAGTAGTCGCGGAAGCGGTAGCCGCCGGGGCCCATGACGAGGATGTTGACGGCGTGGCCCAGGGGCGTGAGGAAGGCGATCGAGGTGGCGAGGGCCACTCCCATGGCCATCGCCCGCGGGTCGGCGCCCGTGCGCTGGGCCGTCTGGATGGCGATGGGCGCGATGACGGCGGCCACGGCGGCGCCGTTCATCGCCTGGGTGAGCAGGATGGCGAGGCCGGCAAGGCCGGCCAGCAACACCCGCGGCCCTGCTCCTCCCAGCAGCCGGAGAAGCTCGTCGGTGAGCAGGGCGGCGGCGCCCGTTTTGACCATGGCAACGCCCAGCGGCAGCATCCCCGCCACCAGCACGATGCTCTTGAAATCCACGGCCCGGTAGGCCTGGTCCATGGTCAGGATGCGGGCGATGACCATGGTCAGCGCGCCGCCGAGCATCACCTCGCCCACCGCGAAGCGGCCCGAGGCGGCGAGGACCAAGGTGGTTGCCATGATGGCAAGGGCCAGCCGGCCCTTGCCGGGCGCCGGCTCCGCCTCGCGCGCGGGCTCGTCGAGCACGATCAGGTCGGGCTCGGCGCGGAGCACGGGCAGGCGGCTGCGCTCGCCTTGGAGAAGAAGCCCGTCGCCGAGCTCCAGCGGCAGATCGGTGAGGCCGGTGCGCACCGGCCGGCCGGCGCGCCAGAGGGCGATGACGCTCATGCCGTAGCGCTCGCGGAAGAGGGCTTCGCGCAGCGTCTGGCCGATCAGCGCCGAGCGTGGAGAGAGCACCGCCTCGACCACGGCCACGGAGCTCGATTCGAGATCGCGCTCGCGCCAGCTCCGAGCGGGCAGCAGCTCGAGCCCCTCGTCGCCGGCCAGCTTCTCCGGCTTGCCGCTCAGCAGGAGGACGTCCTCCGCCTGGATGACGCTATCCGGGGGCGGCGCTTGCATCACGCGTCCCTCGCGCTCGATGGCCAGGACGCTGAAGCCATAGGTTTCGCGAAAGCGGGTGGCGGCGAGAGTTTTGCCGGCGAGCGGCGAGCCCGCCGGCACGCCGGCCCGGATCAGCCGCTCTCCCAGGTGGTAGATCTCGGCCAGGTCCGCCTCGCGCCGGTGGATGTCCGCCAGCACCTGGGCCGGCGAGCGGTCCGGAAGCTGCCGCCGGCCCCACAGCGCCATGTAGGCGATGCCCGCCGCGACGAGGGGCAGGCCCAGGGGCGCGAAGTCCAGCAGACCGAAGCCCCGCAGCTTCTGATCGCGCAGCAGGCTGCTGACGACGATGTTGGTGGTGGTCAGCAGCGTGGCCATGCCGCCCAGGATGGTGGCGAAGGCGAGCGGCATCAAAAGCCGAGCGGGGTTGACTCCCGCCCGATGCGAGGCGCCCGAGACGGCCGGCAGCAGCACGGCCGCCGCCGCGATGTTGTTCATGAACAGGGAGAGGAACGCCCCGGCCAGCATCACCACCACGATCTGCCGGACCTCGCCCTTCCCGGCGACCCGCACGAGGAGGCTGCCCACCTGGCGCGTCACGCCGGTGCGTTCGAGCCCCGCCGCCAGCATGAAGATCGCCAGCAGGGTGATGACGGCCGAGCGGCTGAAGCCGGAGAAGGTCTCCTCCGAGGTCAGTACGCCGGTGGTGCCGAGAGCGACGGCGACGAGAAGAGCCACCAGGTCCGGCCGCAACCAGTCGCTGAGAAAAAGTGCCACGGCCCCGCCGAGGATGACGAGCGTGATGGTCAAGTGGAGATCCATGGCCGAGGCGCGATGCTAGCAGACGGTGGCGGCCGGCGATGGAATCGCGAAGAGGGTGTCCCGGAAAGAGCCTGCCGCCGGTCGAGTTCAATTCAGATTGGGCCGGCTTTCCCGATCCCGAGACGCCCCACGGGGTTCCCCGCGGGGCGTCTCTACATTGGGGGGGTAACCGGCGAAGGAATTTGGAACGATGACGCCTTTCCAAAAGCTCCTACGGGCGCTACCCTCTCGAATCACGTCACCGGTTCCAGCCAATGTAGAGACGCCCTCGGGGAACCCCGTGGGGCGTCTCAGAGGCGGCGGGATCGGCTGCGATCTCTCAAACGCCGCGCGGCACTATGATCCCTCCGTTGCGGTGCCGTTCTGGCGGGTTTGCCCCGCCGGGTGCGGCGTGGATCTCACTTTTCTCAGGAGTTTCTGGTCATGATGCGAATTTTCCCAGTCCTCGGCGCTCTGGCGCTGTCCCTCTGCCTTGCAGCGCCTCTCCGGGCGCAGCAGGAGCATCACCATCCGCCGCAGGACGACAAGGACAGCAAAGATGGCCAGGACATGGAGGATATGAAGGACATGCCGGGCATGCACGACATGCACTCCATGCACGCGATGCCCGGCGTGCTCGGGCCGTACGGCCTGTCTCGCGAAGCGTCGGGCACCGCCTGGCAGCCGGAGTCGACGCCCCACACGGGCGTCCACACCGTGGCGAACGGCTGGAATCTGATGACCCACGGTTTCGCCGACCTCATCTACGACCGCCAGGGCGGCCCCCGGGGCGGGAGCAAGACGTTCAGCGAGAACATGTTGATGGGCATGGCCAACCGGCAGCTCGGACCCGGCCGGCTGGGGCTGCGGGCCATGATCTCGGCCGAGTCGTCGACCATCGGCCGCGAGGGCTATCCTCTTCTGCTGCAGACCGGCGAGACGGCCAACGGCTTGACGCCGTTGGTGGATCGCCAGCACCCGCACGACCGTTTCATGGAGCTTTCCGCCAGCTACAGCGTGCCGCTGGGAACCGCGGCCGATCACAGCTCTGCTTTCGTTTACTTTGGCCTGCCGGGCGAGCCGGCGCTGGGGCCCGCCGCTTTTATGCATCGCTTTTCAGGGCTGGACAACCCGGAGGCGCCGCTCAGCCACCACTGGCTGGACTCGACTCACGTCACGTTCGGCGTCGCCACCCTGGGCTGGATTCGCGACGGCGTCAAGCTGGAAGGCTCGGTCTTCACCGGCCGCGAGCCGGACCAGAACCGCAACGACATCGAGAGCCCGAAGATGGATTCCTGGTCGCTGCGGGCGACGTGGAACCCGACGCCCGACTGGTCTTTCCAGGTGAGCCGCGGGCATCTTCACAGCCCCGAGCAGCTCGAGCCGGAGATCGACGTCGACCGCACGACGGCCTCGGCGACGCTGAACCGGCCGCTCGCCGCGGGCAACTGGCAGACCACTTTCGCCTGGGGACGCAACGATCGCAATGATCGCGGCCATGGCCGGGCCACGAGCAGCTTTCTGTTGGAGTCCGCCGTCACCTTGGACGATCGCAATACCGTGTTCGCGCGAGTCGAACAGCAGCAGAACGACGAGCTCGGCGACCACGGCAGCGGCGGCACGGTGTTCAACGTCGGCAAGGTCTCGCTCGGTTACATCTGGGACGGCGTGCGAATCGAAACCTTCCGCGGCGGTGTGGGAATCCTCGGCAGCCTGTCCCGGGTGCCACACGAGCTGAATCTGGATTACGGCGAGACGCCGTTCTCGGGGATGGCGTTCCTGCGGGTGAAGATCTGAGAGTGGCCGTCTGGCTGAGGTCTCGATACCCATGCCAGCCAATGTAGAGACGCCCTGCGGGGAACCCCGCGGGGCGTCTCCTCGGAGCGACGACTCTCAAACCCACTTGGAAGATCTGAAGACCCAAGAAATCACCGCTCCAGACCTTTCCCGAAACGGCGAATACGACCCTTCGACCGAGACGCCCCACGGGGTTCCCCGCGGGGCGTCTCTACAGTGGCTGGTATCGGTATGGAGACCTCGCCCGGCGATTCATCAGTCGAGGTCTCGACTTCGGGTAGGAGAAAAAAAAGGGGATGCCGCTGACGAGCGACATCCCCATATCGAGAAGGCGACCGGGTTCCTAGAAGTTGTAAACCGTGTAGATGCCGATCTCCGAGAACTTGCCCTTGCTGTTGGCGTTCACCGAGCCGGTGGCGCCGGCGTCGCCGGTGGTGAAGGTGCCGCCCTTGACCTCGTCGTACTTGTAGACAAGCGAGGCGGCGAACGCCTTGTTGAGCGTCCATTGCACGCCGGCGTTGTAATAGGTTTCTTTGAGGCCCGGCTTCAGATCCTTGCTGGGCTTGGCGGTGTCGTAGCGAGCGAAGACGGACCACTCGGGATTGAAGTTGACCTGGCCCCAACCTGAGAAGCCGTCCGCCTTGTCGGTGGCCGGGGTGAGAGTGTTGTTCCAATTATCGGCCGTGAAGTACTGGCCGCCGATCTTGAAAAAGCTGGTGCTGTATCCGAGCTGGCTCACCCGCGGGCCCGTCGACCACTCCACCGACGAGGACCCGGTCGGCGAGGGCTCGCCCACTCCGACCTTCCCCCGTAAAGGCGAGACCGTGTTCCGCATCGCGGAGTTCCCGCCCGACTCGGCGTACCCC
>DATIOS010000192.1:0-3516 GCA_035472915.1 Thermoanaerobaculia bacterium | reverse complement strand
CGATCAGGGAGATGCTGTCGGTCCCCGTGCCGTCGGGCCCGCGCAGCTCCAGGCTGAGGTCCCCGGTGAAGGTGTGGGTGAGGCTGTTGGCGCGGAAGTCAAGATCGGCGATCTCGAAGTCGTCGGCGACGTTCAGTTGGTGGAACACGCCCCGTGGCCGATTGTCGGGGATGGCAAGGGGAACCGCAGGAGTCCCCGTGTACCGCCAGCGACGCAAAGGCTCTCGGTGCCGCCGTCGCCGGTTGGCTGGGAGGCGCCAAGGCGGGCGACTACCTTGGCATCCACGCCTATCTCCCGCCCCGGCCGGAGACCACCGCGGCGCTCGCCGGCCTCCAGGCGGCTGTTCACGCCAAGACGAAGCTTGCCGTGACCGTTGGTTATGGTCCCCGCTTCCTGCACTCCACGGGGCAGCTCCACAAGGGCGGCACGGATCGCTGCCGCTTCCTTCAGCTCGTCGACCAGCCGGCGCAGGACCTGGCCGTTCCCGAGACCGCCTATACCTTTGGCACCCTGATCCGCGCCCAGGCTGAAGGCGACCGCCAAGCCCTGGAACAACGGGAGCGCACGGTCCTGCGCGTCCAGCTTGGGACCCAGGACGCCGCAGGGCTCGCCGCCGTCCGGCAGGCCGTCGACGATGCACGCTTAAGATGATCCTGGCCGGCGACGTTGGGGGCACCAAGAGCAACCTCGGTTTGTTCGAGGCGGTGGACGGCAGGCTCCAGCTCCTGCGCTCCGCCCAGTACCGCAGCCCGGAATATCCCGGGCTGGGAGCGGTGATCGAGACCTTCCTGGCCGCCGGCCCGCCGGCCGCGAGCGGCATCCGGGCGGCCTGCTTCGGCATTGCCGGTCCGGTGGTGGAGAACCGGGTGAGCACGCCCAACCTCGCCTGGATGGTGGACGGCGCCGCGCTCGCCCGGGACTCCAATCTGCCAGTGGTAGCGCTGATCAACGACCTGGTAGCCACGGCCGAGGGGATTCCCGAGCTGGCGGACGGCGAAGTGGCCGTCCTGCAGCCGGGGGTTCCGGAGACGCCGGGCCAGGAGGGAAACCGCGCCCTGGTCGCCGCCGGCACCGGCCTGGGAACGGCCTTCATCCCCCGTATCGGCGACCGCTGGGTGCCCGTCCCCTCCGAGGGCGGACACGTGGATTTCGCTCCCCGCGTCGAGGAGGAGATCGGCCTCCTGCGCTACTTGCGGGAGCGTTTCGGCCGGGTGAGCGTCGAGCGGGTGCTCTCGGGCCCCGGCCTGTTCAACATCTATAGGTATTTGCGGGACGTGGTGAAGCTGCCGGAGAACCCGCAGGTACGCGAGCGCCTTGCGGCTGGTGCGGATCCCGCCAGGGTAATCGGCGAGTGCGGCCTGGCAGGGCCTGCCGGCGGCTGTCTCGTCTGTTCTCG
The DNA here is from genome assembly GCA_035472915.1 of Thermoanaerobaculia bacterium. Lineage (GTDB taxonomy): Bacteria > Acidobacteriota > Thermoanaerobaculia > Multivoradales > UBA5704 > DATARR01. The sequence goes on along the minus strand of DATIOS010000192.1, from coordinate 2,120 downwards.
GGCTCTGGAGATCTTTGTCGCCGTCTACGGCGCCGTGGCGGGAAACGTGGCCCTGCTGGGCACGGCCACCGCGGGGGTCTGGCTGGGTGGCGGCATCGCACCCAAGATCCTGCCTCGTTTGACCGACGGCCTGTTCCGCGAGAGCTTCCGCGCCAAGGGCCGCTTCGCCGCCTTCCTGGAAAGGGTGCCGGTGCGGGTCATCCTCAACGACCGCGCGGCCCTGCTGGGAGCGGCTCGGCGCGCCGCATCGCTGGCACTCACCTTGCACTGAACCCAGGCAGAGGATTGCGGAGAATGAGCTCCGCGCCAGCTTGGAGGGTCTCCGATGCGCAAGGCTTCTATTGTTGCTCTAGTTTTCTGTCTGATTCTCGGCCTCTCGGTCGTTGCGATGGCCAAAGACAAGACGGCCCATGGTGCTGTCACCGCCGTGAATACCACCGACAACAGCGTCACGCTCAAGGGCAAGACCGCGGATCAGACCTACTGGGTCAACGACAAGACCAAGATCGACAAGGACCACAAGTCGATCGTCATCAACGACGTCAAGGTGGGCGACTGGGCTGAGATCTGGTACGTCTCCAAAGACGGCAAGGACTGGGCCACCAAGATCGTGGTCAAGGCTGGGGCGAAGGACAAGAGCAACCCCGGCGCCTGAGCCGCTTACGCGATCGCCTCGGCGTGATCGGCGAAGAAACGGGGAATGGCGATGCGTTCGCCGTTCCCCGTTTGTCGTTTCCGGGGACACCCTCACCCCGGGGGAAGCGAGCTTCAGGCCCAATTCTCCTCGGAAAAGCAGGGGGCTTCGCATGGCATGTCGACTTGCACTATCATACGGCGCGGAACGAAGATGATCTTCGGTCCAAACAGGGAGAAAATCCAAGTGCGCAAGACTGCTTTTTTCGCGACCCTCTGCCTCGCTCTTTCGACCGCCGTTTTCGCTGCTCCCCCGGCCTCGACGCCGGCCCCGGCCGTAACCCCGGCTCCGGCCGAGACGACCCCGGCCCCGGGCAAGACCACCACCAAGACCACCACCAAGAAGAAGCATCACCACCACAAGAAAGGCGCCACCACGCCGACCCCCACCCCGACCCCGAGCCGCTAAGTGACGCTTCGAGGCAGGCGAGCGTAGTTTTCTGTAACGAGCTGTAAAGGCGGGGAGGGCGAGAGATTCGCCGCTCCCCGCCGCTATTTTGGGCAGCCTTCCGACCTTCCTCTTTACCGCGACTCGGTTTCACTTGCCTTGCAGGTGCTTGGCGAGGAAAGCCTTGGTCCGCTGCCAGGCGTCCTTGGCGGCTTCGGGCTTGTAGTTCCCTCCCGAAGAGTTGGCAAACGCGTGGCCCGCGCCGTCGTAGATATGGACCTCCACCGGTTTGCCCTGCTTCTTGAGCGCGTCCTCGAAGGCGTGGACCGAGGCGGGGGGGATGCTGTTGTCCGCGGCGCCGAAGAAGCCGATCACCGGCGCCTTGAGGATCGCCAGCTTGGCGGGGTCGGTCTCCAGGTGGCCGTAGTAGATGACCGTGGCCTTGATGTCGTCGGGCGCCAGCAGGGCCGTCTGGAGCGACCAGCCGCCGCCGAAGCACCAGCCGATGACGCCGATCTTCTTCACCCCCTTGCCCTTGAGGTAGGCGACGGCCTGCTTGAGGTTCGCCGCCCCGGTTGCCGTGTCCGCCAGCACGCCGTTCATCAGCTTGGTCGCCGCGGCGGGGTTGTCCGCTGTGGCGCCGCCATAGAGGTCGATGGCCAGGGCTTGGTAGCCTTCGCCGGCCAGGCGGCGGGTCATAGACCGTATGTTGTCGTTCAGGCCCCACCACTCGTGGATGACGATCAGCCCCGGCATGTTGCCTTGGCTCTCCTTGGGGGAGGCCAGGTAGCCATGGGCCGGCTTGCCCGCCACCTCGCCGTAGGTCACCTCGGCGGCTGACACCGGATGCGACGGCTCCTCCGTCGCCGCCGGAGTCGGCACCGGTTTGTCGTGCTGGTGCTCCTGGGCCATCAGCGCGGCGGTGGTTTTCGCGTCGCCGGCGTGAGCGACGGCGGGAATCAGGACCAGCGCCAGAATCGTCAGTAGAGCCTGGTGTGTCATGGCGGTCTCCTTGTTGTTTTACAGCGTCGTCAGCACC
>DATIOS010000191.1:0-7134 GCA_035472915.1 Thermoanaerobaculia bacterium | reverse complement strand
CTGGTGCGCCTCGACCTGGGATTCGGATCGATCTACCTGGTCACCCTGCCCGATCACATCCACCATGTCATGGTGGCGAACCATGACAATTATTGGAAAGGCGACGTCTTCGAGCGCACCCGCTTCCTTTTTGGCAACGGTCTGGTGGTCAACGAAGGGGAAAGCTGGCGCCGTCAGCGGCATCTGATGCAGCCGGCGTTCGCCCATAAGCGCGTAGCCGCGCTCGTTCCCATCATGATCGACGTCGTGCAGCAGCGGATCGCCGGATGGGAGGCGGCGAGCGCTGCAGGCGAGCCCCTCGAAATCGGCCAGGAGATGATGTCCCTCACCTTGGGAATCATCGTCAAGACGATGTTCAGCTTGAGCGTCGACGGCCGCGAGCTCGGAGTCATGGCGCAGTGCTTCAGCACCGCCCTGGAACAGATCACCCGGCGGATGGCCACTTATTTCCTGCCCGAGTGGTTCCCCCTGCCCCACCAGCGCGTCACCCGGGAAGCGGTCGCGACTCTCGATTCCATGGTCTTCCGCATCATCAACGAGCGCCGGCAGAGCGGTGAGGACTTCGACGACCTGCTCGGCATGCTGCTCGCGGCGAAGGATGAAGAGACGGGCGAGGGGATGACCGACCGGGAGATTCGCGACGAGGTCATGGTCACCCTCTTCGGCGGCTACGAGGCCACGGCGGACGCCCTGACGTGGACCTGGCACCTTCTCGACGAGCACCCGGCCGTGGACGAGACGATGCGCGAAGAGCTGGCGACCGTGCTCGGCGGCCGCACGCCGACCTTCGAGGACCTGACCCACCTCACCTACACCTCGCAAGTCGCCCAGGAGTCGATGCGTCTCTTCCCGCCCTTCTGGTTCTATAACCGCACGGCTCGCGGCGAGGACGAGATCAACGGCTACCGGATTCCGGCCGGCGCCCAGATGCTGATCTGCCCGTACGCAACGCATCGCCACCCGGATTTCTGGAAGGTTCCCGAGGCTTTCCATCCGGAGCGATTCGAGCCCGCCCAGGTCGCGGGCCGGCCGCGCCATGCCTACGTTCCTTTCGGCACCGGCCCGCGGATGTGCGTCGGCCGTCACCTCGCCATGATGGAGATGCAGCTCATCCTGGCCATGGTGGCGCAGCGGTACCGGCCGCGCCTCGCCCCTGGCTGGTTCGTGGTTCCCCAAGTGGGAACCTCGCTGCGGGCGAAAGGCGGGATGTGGATGATTCCCGACGCGGTGTGAGCCGGGAACGTCAGGACGCCGGCATGCGCAGGGTGTAGAAGTCGACGAGACGGCTCGCCGTCGGCGGATCCAGGTTGCTGAGGCTGATCACCACGATACCGAGTTGCGGATAGATCCGGAGGTCGCCGTTCATTCCGGGGGCTCCGCCGTTGTGGCCGTAGCTCCGCAGGGCTCCTTCGCCCTCCATGCCGAAACCATACCCATAGTCCTCCTTGAACGGCGTAGTCGCCGCCGCGAGACTCGCCTTGGAAATCAGCTTACCCGACTCCAGCGCCTGCGCGAACCGCAGGAGATCGCCGGCCGTCGAGTAGCCGCCGCCGGCGGAGGTGCCCCGCCACGGCAGCGTGCCGGTGTTCGGCACCCAGCCACCGGGACCTTTCGTGTAGCCGATGGAACGGTTCGGCACCACCTCAGCTTCGGTTAGGGAGTCGGTGGAGGACATGCCGGCAGGCTGAAAAATATGGCTCCGCACGTAGTCGTAGTACGACACGCCGCTCACTTTTTCGATCAGGGCGCCGAGCAGGACGAAGCCGTAGTTCGAGTATCGAAACTCGGCTCCCGGCTCGTGGTCGAGCCCGCGCGATCCATAGAGTTTTAGATAGTCGCTGTGCTCGCGCAGTGTCAGACGGTTCTTATCGAAATCCGGACCGAAGATGTCCCCGGTCCCCCCTGTATGCGTCAGCAGATGCCGCACCGTGACCTTCGAGGCGACGTCCTTATTCGGATAGTCGGGGAGAATCTTGCCGATGGTGTCGTCCAGTGAAAGCTTGCCCGCCTCGACGAGCTGCAGCGTTGCGACCGAAGTGAACATCTTGTTCATCGACCCGAGGCGGAACCGCGTGTCGAGCGTCGCCGGCGTTTTGGACTCCCGGTTGGCGAGGCCCCAGGCCTTTTGCAGCAGCACCTCGCCGTGCCGCGCGACGAGCACGACACCGGAGAATGCGTCCTTCTTCGCCAGCTCACCGGCGCGGGCCGTGAGCGCCGCCAGCGCGTCACCTTCCTTCAGCCGTGGAATGGCGAGGTCCGGAGGCCGGGGAATGGCTTCCAAAGTCGAGCTCAGGACCTTCGGCGGCTCGCCGGCGCCCAGCTTCATCTCGAACCGGGCCACCGTGTCCGAGCCCTTCTCCTGGAGCAGCACGACGAGGGTTAGAGGCTCGCTCTTCTCGATCCGCACCACGGTGAATCCGCCGGTCGCCTCGCGGAACCTCAGCCGGTCTTCCACCGGCGGCGCCCCTTCCCGGGGATAGGCCGCGTCGAAGGCGCGCAACTGGGCGGCATCCGCGGAATTGAACGCCGCAATCCACGCCGCGAAGGCCTTGCCGGCCGGAGTCTTCGGAATTTCGGACTCCGGTGCCGCCGCCCGCGCTGCCGGGACCGCCAGCAAGGCAATTGCGAGGAGCGCGACCACGACGGTGCGGGTACGCCAGGAATGAGAGGTCATGGGCGACTCCTTTGGGTAGGGATCGATTCGATCCGATGCTATAACGAAGGCGCCAGGGAAAAGTTCCGCCCACCGTATCGCTCGTCCCCTTTGGGCCCTCCCGACGCACCGGTTTATTTTAGAGATGTGGATCGCACTTTCGCATGATCCGGAGGTGCCGCTGTCCACAATCCTCTGAAAGGAGCGGACGATGACAGAGTCCAAGGCCTTGATCCGTTCAGCCGCAGGAGCCGCCCTGATCCTTGCTTTGATCGGCGGCTCACCCCTCTTCGCCGGGGAGGCCATCCACAATGGAGTCGATCTGTGGATGACCGTTGCCGGCTTCGCGCAGACGAGCTTCGCGAGCGACCCCCTTCCAGCGGGCTTCTTCTGCGAGTCCTCGCAGCCATTCACCGGCACCGTGAAGTTCAAGGGCGCGCCCCTGGCGGTCGAGCCCGCCGGCAGCCTCGGCACCATCGACACCATCGTGCGTCGCCTCGACGACGCGAAGTTCGACGCCAAGGGGGAGGCAGTCACCCGCATCCAGCTCATGGCCCTCTCGCTGGTGAGCACGCAGCCGATCGAGACGAGCTGCGGGAAATATGACGTGGCGGTCAGCCTGACCGGCAGGCAGCCGATCACGACGATGAAGATCTTTCAGACCGACGCCTTCGGCGGCACCTACACGGCGCCGCTGGAGCTCAACGTCAAAGCCGTCTTCACGCCGGTCAACGGTGACAAGAGCTCCCGGCGCGAGGTGACCCGCCGCATCGACCTCGGGCCCGGCTCCCACTCGGTTTGGGCGTACGTCAACCTGCCGCGCTACAAGGAAGGTGTCCGGGTCGACACCAAGGGCAACGGCCGGCCGGACACGCTGCTGCCCCCCTCCTCGAATTTCCTGGCGGGCGTCTCCCCGGCCGTGCTGAAGTCGCCTCCCCCGCTGCCCAGCCTGGCGACCGTGGTCGGCGGCGGCACGCCCTGTCCGGTGGGTCAATGCCCCTACAACTCCTGTCATTGCACGCCGCAGAGCACCGTTCCGCCTCCCCAGTGGAACCAGTCGGCCGACGGCTGCCTTCACCTCCACTGCATCTGGACCTGCGCCCCGGCCGGGGCCACGGGCCCGAATGGAGTGGTCGCCTGCGCCAGCCAGACCCCAGAGTGATCCCCTCCCAGCGGCGGTCTCCGGGCCGCCGCCCCGCCGTCCTGTCGCTGAGTGAGCGTGGCCCCACTTGATGCTGTTCCAGGTAGAAATCTCTGTCATAGTGCATGGATCGACTCTTTGCGGGAGCTTCGAACAATATAGGGAGATTTCTATGGCTTCTCAACAGACGGCAACAGTTTTCATCACGAACAATAGCGGCGGCAATGCCTGGATCCTCCTCTTCCACAGCAACTCCAGCAACGGTACGCAGAGCGGGAGCTGGATGGCGGCGCCCGGCCAGACGGTCGGACCGCTGACGGTCTATTTCAAGACCGGCCTGGGCACCGAATTGATCGACGACTACTGGTCGGTGCTGATCCAGGTCCAGGACGGTCCGGCACCCGGCTTCTACGTCAGCAGCGGCACGGATCTCGATCCGTATTGGAAGGAATGTCAGCTCCAGCATGAGGATGCCAACCAGACGCTCACCTTCTCGGTCAATACGACGGAGATCGACGTCGCTCTCGATTCCGGCGGATGCTCGGGCGGAATGACGCAGCTGGCTCCTTACTCGCCGATCACGAATGTGTTCGTGGTGATGCTGGAGAATCATTCGTTCGACAACATGTTCGCGATGTCGAAGATCCATGGGATCACGCACGCCACCACCAGCGACTCGAATTCATACAATGGCGAGACGTATGCGGTGCAGTCGAGCGCGCCGCTCAGTATGCCGACTGATCCGGGCCACGAGTTCCCCGATGTCGTCGAGCAGCTCGGGGGGCAGGGCGCCACCTATCCGCCCGGCGGCCCCTATCCGCCGATCAACAACTCCGGCTTCGCGGCCAATTACGCCACGTCGACGACCGAGGGACCGCCGGCACCAGCACCCCCGCAGGACATCGGCGACGTCATGGCCTGCTTCGCCACCCCGACCCAACTGCCGGTGCTCTACCAGTTGGCCACCGAGTTTGTGTTATGCGATCAATGGCATTCGTCGCTACCGGGACCGACCTGGCCCAATCGCTTCTTCCTCCACGGCGCTTCGTCATCCGGGCTCGACGCCAGCCCGTCGAATGCACAGATTGTAGGGTGGGAGCTCCCGGATGAAGGATTTCAATATCCCAACGGCTCGATCTACCAGGCGCTGGCCAACGCGGGCATTCCTTACCGCTTCTACAACGATACGACCGGCTTCCCGCAGGAGTTGAGCCTCTACAGTGACGATCCGCAGAACGGCTCGCCCATCGGCGCCGTGCCGCAAGTCTCTTCGCTGAGTGGCGTGACGATTCTGGACATCCACTCGCTGAAGCATTTCGCGTCGGATCTTCAGGGTCCCTATCCCTACCCGTACACGTTCATCGAGCCGCACTACGGCGAGGTCGTGAGCGGAAGCTATGCGGGAGGGTCGTCCCAGCATCCGATGGACGACGTCTACGGTGGCGAGCATCTTCTGGCCAGCGTGTACGCGGCGATTCGTAATTCGCCCTATTGGAACACCAGCCTCCTGATCATCACCTATGACGAGCACGGAGGTTTGTACGATTCCGTCGCTCCAGGACCCGCGACTGCGCCCGGCGATAACCCGAACTATGGATACAACAAGTACGGCTTCAACTTCGAACAGTACGGCGTCCGCGTTCCCGCCGTCATCGTCTCGCCGCTGATCCCGGCCGGCAAGGTGGACAACACCGTCTACGATCACTCGTCGGTTCTGAAAACCCTGGAGCAGCTGTTGGGTCTGAGCTCTCTGACGCAAAGGGATGCGGCAGCCATCAGCGTCCTACAGTTGCTTTCGCTCACCACTCCCAGGACGGACTGCCCGACATCGCTCATCAGCCCTGCCCCACTGCTGAAAGCAGCAAAGCCCCGCATGACGGCGGAAGAGCGCGCGCAGCGCGACGCACAGCCCGTGCCGCAATCCGGCAACCTGGTGGGAGCGCTGCAGATCTTGAAGAAAACGGAGATCGAGCTGTCCGCACGAACACCGCCGGAGATTGCCGCCATCAAAGCAAGGCACGGGGCGATCCAGACGCGAGGCGACGCCCGGGCCTACGTTGCGTCGGTGATGGAGAAGGTCGGAATCGCCAGGGAACAGCGCGAGCTCGCGGCACGCCGCAAGCTCTGAAAGCAAGGTTTTTTCAGGACCGCACGGATGGATTGAGCGCCGGCAGTCCCGCACGCCCGGTCCGTGCGTCGCACTGACCTGCATCGACGTCCACGGTCAACCAGAGAAAAGCCGCCACGAGACATACTCCAGACCAAAACACCAGCGTCCCGTTCCACCCCCACGCGCTGGACATTCTCGGCACGAGCCAGATGGAGAGGACACCGCCGAGATTCCCCATCAGATTGAGAAAGCCGGCCGCCGCGCCTGGATTCTCCGCTCCGATCGCTGTCGCGGTGGTGAAAAACGGCCCCTCGGCCCCGTTCACGCATCCCGTCGACAGGCTGAGGGCGAGGATCGCCAGGATCGCGCTCGGAAGGACCGCTCCTGCCGTCACGAAACCCGCAGCGGAAAAGAGGCACGCCATCGCCATCCGGCGCCGCGCCTGCGCGGCGCCGATGCGCCGGCCGAGGCGATCGGTCGCCGCCCCGATGAGCGGCGAGAGAACGAAGGCGGCGAGACTGGGCAGGCCGCCCCACCGGCCGCTGGCGAGGACGGTGAAGCCGCGCCCCTCCGTCAGGTAGCGGAAGAACCAGAACACGAACACAAACCACACGGCGGAGTGCAGCAAGTAGGCGATCGAGAGGCTCAGTAAAGGAATGTTGAGCACGAGGACGCGCAGCTCAGACCGTACGCCGCGCCGCGCCCGGAGGGCATTCTTCAGCTCTGGATGCGGCGGCCGCGGCGGCATCAGCGTCACCCATGCCACTGCGGTGACGCTCGCGATGGCGCCGCTGAGCACGAAGACCGCACGCCAGCCGAGCTTCTCCATGATTGGTGCCATCAAGAGCGGGGCCGCCGCCGAGCCGAGGCTCGCCGTGGCGATGTAGATGGCCGTGGCGCGCACGCGCTCCATCACCGGGACGTAGATCATGACCGCCATGGCGGCCACGGGGAAGACCGCAGCCTGAGCGATGCCGAGCAGCACCCGGGTGGACAAGAGCACGGCGACGGCTCCCTCGCGAGGCACTGCGCCGGTGAGAAACGACGCCAAGCTGCAGCCGGCAAGCGCGAGCGCCAATGCCGTCCGTGCGCCGAAACGTTCGCCGAACATGCCGGCCGGCACCTGAAAAAGGGCGTACGCGAGTTGGAAGCCCCACGCGGTGATGGCACCCATGCCGATCATGGTGAGCCCCAAGGCAGGCACCATACGCTCTTGCGCCACCGCGACAT
>DATIOS010000190.1:0-4640 GCA_035472915.1 Thermoanaerobaculia bacterium | reverse complement strand
CGCGATGTCGGTGGTGCCGCCGCCGATGTCGATGAAAATAGCCGAGAACTCAGCGCTGTCTTGACCGCCTACAGATTTGGCCACCGCAAAGGCGCCATCGAGCGCGCCCTCGACGAATTGGACCAGGCCCTTCCCCTGCTCGCCGGGCGCGATGCCGCCGAAGTCCTCAACGAACGCGGTTTCCTGCGCAGCCGGACCGGACGGACAGTGGACGCCGCCGCCGACCTGGCCAAGGCTCTGGATCTCTTCCGGCAGGCGGGGGACCGGCGAGGCGAAGCGATGGCGCTCAGTGACCTTGGCCTTCTCCGGCTCTCCCTTGGCCACAAGGAAAGTGCAATGGGAGCCTTCGAGGAGGTGGCGGCCACCTTCCGCGAGATGGGAGACCATCCCAATGAGGCGGCCTCCTTGATCAATCTCGGCCGTCTGCGCGTCGACGGAGGCGATCTCGAAGGCGCGAAGGCTGATTTCCTGCGCGCTTTGCGAGTGCTCGTCGCCTGCGGACGCAGAGAGGGCGAAGCGGCGGCCTGGATGGGGATCGCTCAAGTCCGCCGGGCGAGAGGCGAGCTTCACCAAGCCCTGCGTGCCAGCACTACGGCCCTCTCACGCATCGAGTCACTCCGCGTCGAGCCCAGGAGCCTGGAGCTGCGCACCTCTTTCTTTGCCTCCTACCAGGATGCCTTCAGCTCCACCTTGGAGACGGCCATGGAGCTCCACCGCCGCGAGCCGGCGGCCGGGCACGACGTCCAGGCCCTGGAAGTGGCGGAGCGGGCAAGGGCCCGCACTCTCCTCGATGCCCTGGCCAGGGCAGGCGTCCCTCCCGGTCCGGGGACCGACCCAGCTTTGCAGCGCCGCGAAGCCGCGGTCCGCGACCGGCTGGAAGCCGCAGAGCAGAGGCGGCATGCCCTGGTGGAGGCGGGCGCTCCTCCCAGCCGGGTGGCCTCCGCAGAACGGGAGCTGCGGCAGCGGCTGGCGGAGACCGAACGGCTGGACGCCGTACTCCGTCCGGCCGTACCGCCTGACAGCCAGCCCCTCACCATGCGGGAGATTCAGAGGCAGGTTCTGGGTCCGGGGGTTCTCCTCCTGGAGTACGCCCTGGGCGAGCGCCACAGCTTTCTCTGGGCCGTGTCCTCCCATGGCGTGCAGTCCTATGAGCTGCCGCCGCGCAAGGTGCTGGAGGATGCGGCCCGCCGGGCTCACGGCCTGCTCGCCGGCAGCCGGCGCACTCTCGCCCGCGCGCCGGCCCGGGAGGCTCTTGCGGAGCTTTCTCGCGAGCTCCTGGGCCCAGCGGCCAAAGATCTCAAGGCTCGCCGGCTGATCGTGGTGCCGGACGGTGCCCTCCACCTGATCCCCTTCGGCGCTCTGCCGGACCCAACGTCGCCGGACCTCCCCCTGCTCGCACGCTGCGAGGTGGTGACCGCCCCTTCCTCTTCGTCGCTCGCCGCCATCCGCCGCAGCGCGAGAGGCCGAAAGCAGGCGCCAGCCGTGTTGGCCGTGCTGGCCGATCCCGTTTTCGACGCCTCGGATCCCCGAGTGACGGGCATCGGGGGCGCGGCTCCACCTCGAGCCGGCACGGTCCGACGTTTCTCCCGCCTGCCTTTCTCTCGCGAGGAGGCAAGCATCGCCGCCGCCCTGGCGCCTCCCGGCGAGCGGCAGCTCGATCTCGACTTCGCCGCCCGGCGGGAGGTGGCCACCAGCGGCGTCCTGGAACGGTTTCGCATCGTCCACTTTGCCACCCACGCCGTGATCGATGCCAGGCACCCGGAGCTTTCAGGCATCGCTCTGTCCATGGTGGATGCGAAAGGCCGGCCGCAGGACGGATTCCTGCGCGTCTACGAGATCTATCGCCTGCATTTGGCCGCGGACCTGGTGGTGCTCTCAGCCTGCGAAACTGCCCTGGGGAAGGACGTGCGCGGCGAAGGAGTGATGGGGCTCACCCACGCCTTCCTGCACTCGGGAGCGCGACGGGTCCTCGTCAGTCTCTGGCCCGTGGAGGACCGCGCCACCTCCGACCTGATGCGCCAATTCTATACCGGCCTTTTTCGCGACCGCCTGACTCCGGCGGCAGCCCTGCGAAAGGCCCAGGATGAGCTGCGCCGGCAACCGAACCGCCAAGCCCCCCACTACTGGGCCAGCTTCGTGCTCCAGGGCGACTGGAACTAACCAAAACCTATAGGCCGAGGATCAATCCTGGACGAGGACGATTCCCCTCAACCAACGACCCAAAGGAGAATGCGATGATGCTCAACGCTCCGACGGACTCCCAGACGCCCGACGCCCCGCCCGCTCCGCTCAACGGCTCCGCGCCCCAAGAACCCCTCGACGGCGACTTCCCCATCGAGGGCGACCCCGGAACCGTGGACAGCTCCGGCCAGGTGCACGTTCCCCCGCCGCCGCCAGCTTGGTGAGGGAAAAACCTCCCAACGACCCTCCCGGTGCGTCGGGAGGGTCCGACACACCACATTAGAAAGGATTACCATGCCGCTAGCCGCGCCCGAGCTCGATTGCGAGACCCTGCCGCCTCCCAACGGCATCGACGGCTCGTCAGGGTGTTACCTTCACCCGCCCGCCAGTGCGACTGAGATCGCCGCCCTCGCCCGGGGGGAAAGGCCGGACCGCCGGGAGTCTGCCGAGGTCCGGGAGTGGCTCCGACGCAGCACGGAATCTCACCTCGGGCCGCGCGCCGGCATCGATCCCAAAGACCTCGCGGCCACCGGTTGGGGAGTGGTGTTCCCCCGCCAGACGGACCCGGCCGTGCGCGAGGCTCTCGCCCCCTTACTGGAACATCGCCGGAACCAGGCCGCGGTTCGCAGGGAGACTTTCTACCGCGAGTTTGCGGGCGACGACGGGCTCCAGCCGCAGGACACCAAGGCCAGCTTCCTCGAACGGCACGGCGCCGGCGGCGGCGGCCCGGCCGATCCCCGGCAGGTGCCTTACTACCTTCTGCTGGTAGGCGGGCCGGACGCGATTCCCTTCGAGCTCCAGCATCAGCTCGACGTGCAATATGCCGTGGGCCGCGTGGGCTTCGACACTCCGGAGGAGTACGCCCGCTATGCCGAGGGCGTAGTGGCCGCCGAAACGGGCGCGGCGCCTTCCCGGCCGCACCGGGCCGCCCTTTTCGCCGCCAGCATTCCGGGAGACCTTGCCACGGGCCAGATGGCCGAGCATCTCGCTCGCCCTCTCGCCGCCGCCCTGGCCGAGGGACGGCCGGAAGGGACGGTGACGGCGGCGATCGGAGCGACGGCGACCAAGGCCCGGCTTCAGCGGTTCCTTGGCGGCGACGAGACTCCCGCCGTCCTCTTCACGGCCACGCACGGCATGGGCTTTCCGGCCGGCGATCCCCGGCAGCGGGACGGGCAGGGCGCCCTGCTCTGCCAGGACTGGCCGGGCCCAACGGCCGGGCACGGTCCGGTGCCTCCCGAGCATTATTTCGGCGCCGTTGATGTGGCCGACAGCGCCTGCCCGGCGGGGCTGCTGAGCTTCCACTTCTCCTGCCACAGCGGCGGCACCCCGCAGCGGGACGCCTATGGCGAGGCCCGCACCCTGGCGCCCTGCGACTTCCTGGCGCGGCTCCCGCAGCGGCTCCTCGCCCATCCCAAAGGCGGCGCGCTGGCCGTGGTGGGCCACGTCGAGCGCACCTGGGGACATTCGTTCCTATGGAAGGGCGAGCATTCGGAGATCTTCGCCGACGTGCTCGGCCTGCTGCTCGACGGCTGGCCCGTGGGCGCGGCCCTGGAGGCCTTCGGCCAGCGCTACGCCGCCCTGGCCACGGAGCTGGTCGAGGAGCAAAGGCTTGCCACCTTGGGCAAGCAGACGCCCCCCGAGGTTATCGCCCGCCTGTGGACGGCTGTCCAGGACGCCCGCAACTACATCCTGCTGGGCGATCCCGCGGTGCGACTGCCGGCCCCGGCGATCTCGCCGGCTCCGTGAGGGCATCTCCATGCCGCCCGCCGATCCACTCCTTCACGCCGACCTGGAGATCCGCATCCAGCCCAAGGAAGCGGACGGCGGCTACCCCGTCGAGATCACCTTCAGCGGCGACCAGGAGCTCCCCGCCGGCCGCTTGGCGCCGGGCCTTCTGCCCTGGGTGCCAGGCGCTCAGCCGGACGACGAAGGCGACCGGCTGTTCGCGGCTCTCTTCGGCGATCCGCGGCTGAAGGAGGCGTGGGCGCGGACCCGGGGTCAGAGCCAGGCCCGGCGGCTGCGGCTGCGCATCGATCCGGGCGCGCCGGAGCTCCACGCCCTGCCTTGGGAGCTGCTGCGCGAGACCCTCCCGGGCGAGCCGCCCCGCTTCCTGGCCGCCGACCCCGACACGCCGTTCTCGCGCTATCTCGCCGGCGCCTGGCAGCCCGGCGAGCCCGTGCTGGACCGCCCCGTTCGTCTGCTCGCCGCCCTCGCGGCCCCGGAGGGGCTGGAGGATTACGGCCTGCCCCCGTTCGACGCCGCGGCCGAGCGTCGCGCCCTGGAAGAGGCCCTGGCGCCCAGCGTCGCGGCGGGTGATATCGAAGTCAACTTCCTCTCTGCCCCCGTCACCCTGGCGGCCCTGGAGGCGGCCCTGCGCGAAGGGCCTCACCTCCTCCATCTGATGGCCCACGGCTTTTTCAACCCGGACGAGAGGCGGGCCGTGCTCTACCTCGCGGACG
>DATIOS010000189.1:0-6683 GCA_035472915.1 Thermoanaerobaculia bacterium | reverse complement strand
GCTTAGCGTAGGGGCGGGTCTGGACGGGCGGGCGGGGGCTCGACCCGCCCTGCGATGCCGAGATTGCCCCCACCCAGGGCGGGTCGAGCCCCCAACCTACCGTCCAGACCCGCCCCTACGCTAAACCCGATGATAATTACCGGATCGCCTCCACCACCGCCAACGCCGTCGCCAGTGCCTGGCGCCCACGCGCACCGTCCACCAGGGGTGCCGGCTCGCCCCGGCAGGCGGCGAGGAAAGCTTCGAGCTCGCGCTTCAGGGGCTCGGCGCGCTCGACGGCGAGATCGTCCGGCAGGATCCGGCGCTGGCCATCCCCCTCTTCCAGCCGGTAGCCCTTGATCTCCTGCGCCTGGTAGTCCAGGGAGTAGTACCGGTTGGACAGGAAGGCCCGCAGCTTGCGCGTCCGCTCGGAGGAGACCCGCGACGCCGTCAGGTTGGCCACGCCGCCGGAGGCGAATTGCAGCCGCACGTTGGCCATGTCGATGCGCGGCGAGAGGACGGCGATCCCCGTGGCCCGCACCTCTTCGACCGGGCTGGAATCGAGGGCGTGCAGGATCTGCAGGTCATGGATCATCAGGTCGAGAATCACGTCCACGTCCAGGCTGCGCGGCGAGAAGACCCCCAATCGCTGCACCTCGACGAAGCGCGGCGGCGCATTCACCGCCAGCAGGGCCTGGACCGCCGGGTTGAAAAACTCCACGTGCCCCACGGCCAGCACGCGGTCGCCGGCGGCGGCCAGCAGCCGGTCGGCTTCGGCGAGGCTGGCGGCCAGGGGCTTTTCGATCAGCACGTGCAGCCCCCGGGCCAGCAAGGCGCAGCCCATGTCGGCGTGGGCCACCGTGGGCGCCGCCACCACCGCCGCTTCGATCTCGCCGGCCAGCTCTTCGAGCCGCGGGAAGATGCGCGCTCCGTGATCGCGAGCGGCCGCCTCCGCCGACCGGGAGTCCGGATCGTAGATGCCCACCAGCTTAGCGCCGGGCAGGGCCGACAGCAGCCGGACGTGGTTGCGGCCCATGGCGCCGGTGCCGAAAACACCGACGCGCAGGGGCGAGGGGCTGGGAAGATTGCTACTCAGGCTCGCCTCCTCCCCGCGCGCCGCCGCGGGGAGTGGACTTGTGGATCCCCCGCTTGCTGCCCTCGACGAAGCCGATGAGGTAATCGACGTCGGGGTCTCCCGCCAGCTCGGCCTTCAGCCGCTCCAGAGCCTGCTGCGTGTTCAGCTTCGAGCGCACGAGAATGCGATAGGCCAGCTCCAGGCGGCGCACACGCTCAGGCGCGAAGTCCTTGCGCCTGAGGCCGATGGAGTTCAAGCCGTAGCAGGCCGGCTTCTGGCCCACGGTCTTGACGTACGGCAGAACGTCCATCGTGGCCACCGTATAGCCGCCGACGTAGGCGTGGCGGCCCACCCGGCAGAACTGGTGGACGGAGGAGAAGGCGCTGATGCTGGCGTCGTCGTGAACCTCGACGTGCCCGGCCAAGGTGGCGTTGTTGGCGAAGATGATACGGCTCCCCACCTGGCAGTCGTGCGCAATGTGGGTGTAGGCCATGTAGAGGCTGTTGCTCCCAATCCGGGTGACGCCGCCACCCTTGGTCGTGCCGCGGTGGACGGTGCAGAACTCGCGGAAGACGTTGCCGTCGCCGATCTCCAGCTTGACCTCTTCGCCCTTGAAGCTCAGGTCCTGGGGATCGAAGCCGATGGCGGAGTTGGGATAGATGTGATTCTCGCGGCCGATGCGGGCGGGGCCGTAAACCTTCGCCCCGGAACCGATCTCCGTGCCCTCGCCGATCTCGACGCCGGCGCCGATCACCGCGAACGGACCGACGCGGACGCCGTCAGCCAGCTGAGCGGTCGGGTCGACGAAGGCGAGGGGGTGGATTGCGGGCGTCATCGTGGGAAACCCCCGCCCTGGACCCTCATCACCCCGACCCTCTTCTCCCGCCCCCTCCCACCCCCCCACACCGGGAGAAGAGGGAGACAAGCAAGGAAATCGATTTGCACTGTATTCCCCCTCTCCCGGTGTGGGGGGGTGGGAGGGGGCGGGAGAGGGGGCCAGGGGGTGAGGGTTTTCACCGGTCCACCATCGCCGACGAAATCACCGCCTCGGCCGCCAGTTGGCCGTCCACCATCACCCTACCTTTCAACTTGCAGTAGGTGCTGCGCAGGCGCAGGACGTCGATCTCGTAGCGGATCTGATCGCCGGGCACCACGGGCCGGCGGAACTTGGCTTCTTCGATGCCGGCGAAGAGCAGCAGCTTGTTGGCGCGGTCCGGAACGTCGCCCAGGAGCAGCAGGCCGCCGGCCTGCGCCATGCCTTCGACGAGAAGCACCCCCGGAACCACCGGCCGGCCCGGAAAGTGGCCGCCGAAGAAGGGCTCGTTGATGGTGACGTTCTTGAGCGCCACGATGCGCTTGCCGGGCTCGACTTCCAGCACGCGATCGACGAGCAGAAACGGATAGCGGTGGGGCAGCACCGACTGGATCCACTCGATGTCCCACTTCGGGGTCTCCAAGGGCTTCGGGGTCGATTGCTCGCTCAACTCATCCCTCCTCGCCAGTATCGCCGGGGGCGTCGGGATCGCCAGACTCGCCGAGCTCTCCGAGCCGCCGCTCGAGGGCCCGCAGGCGCCGGCCCATCTCTTCCAGGCGCGAAATCAGGACGGTCTGACGCCGCCATTTCCGAATCTCCACCGCGGGAATGCCGGCCACCTGCGTTCCTTCCTCCACCGAGGCCAGCGCCGCCGACTTGGCCGCCACCTGGACGCGATTGCCAAGCTCGATGTGGCCGGCCACACCCGCCTGCCCGGCCAGAACGACGCCGTCGCCCAGCTTGGCGCTGCCCGCGATTCCGGCCTGGCCGCACAGAATAGAGTGCCGGCCAACCTGCACGTTGTGACCGACCTGGACCAGATTATCGATCTTGGTGCCCTCGCCGATACGGGTGGCGCCCAGCGTGGCGCGGTCGATGGTCGAGTTGGCGCCGACCTCCACGTTCGCCTCGATCACCACGCGGCCCAGCTGCGGCACCTTGTGATGGGCGCCGCCGTGAGTGGCATAGCCAAAGCCGTCCGCTCCCAACACGACGCCGGCGTGGACGACGACGCCCGCCCCCAACTCGGTACCGTCGTAGAGCACGGCGTGGGGGAAGAGCACGGCTCCCTCCCCCACCGTGCAGCTCCGGCCCACGGCGACGAAAGCGTGAAGCGTCGCGCCGGCGCCGATCCGGCTGCCTTCCCCGATCACCACGTAGGGACCGACGTGAGCCGCCGGGTCCACCACACAACCCGGCTCCAGGATGGCCGTCGGGTGAACGCCGGGCTCACGGCGACCGCCAGCATCCGGATGAAATCGGGCCAGCAGCACGGCCAGGGCGTAGCCGGGATCTTCCACCACCAGCAGATCCCGCCCCAGGGCGTCCCGATCGGCCAAACCCTTCCCCACCAGCAGCGCACCGGCGCGGCTGGCCACCGCCTGAGCGCGATAGCGGGAACTGGTCAGGAACGACAGATCGCCAGGACCGGCCTCTTCCAGGATGCGGATCGTCTCGACGGCACGCTCCGGGTCTCCTTCGACCCGGCCTTCCACCAGCTCGGCCAGCTCGGCGAGCCGGTAGCCCACAGTGGCTATTTACCCGCCGCAGCGGCGTCCAGCCGCTGGACCACCGAGGCGGTGATGTCCACGCCTTCGTCGGCGTAGATCAAGCCGCTCTCGAACTTGCGGAAGATCAGTGTGTAGCCCAACTCGTGGCCCACCTGGTTGATCACCGGCATCACCTTCTCGTCGATGGCCGCCAGCATGTCGTCCCGCTTCTTGTTGAGCTCGCGGGTGGCGTCGTCCTGCGCCCGGCGCAGAACGATGTCCTTCTCCTCCAATTGCTTGGAGAGCTCGGCCAGCTTGTCCTGGGCGAGCGAGAGACGGCCTTCGGTGATCTTGGTCTGCAGGTCCTTGAGCTCCTGGGCCTTGGCGCGCAGCTCGCCCTCCCGCTGCTCCTGGAGCTTCTTGAGGTCGGCGACGGCCTTCTTGCCCGCCACCGAGGAGAGCAGGATCTTCTCGGTGTCGATCACGGCGATCTTGATGACCCCCGGAGCGGCAGGAGGCGCGGCGGCGGCCGGCGCCTTCTGAGCCACCGCGGGGGCGACCAACGCCAAGCCCAGGAGGCACGAGGCCGCGGAAAAACGAATTCGGAACGACATTACGGGTCTCTCCTATTTCCTTGTCGATCAACTACTTGTCGATCGACGGGTCGATCAGAAGCTGGTTCCGATACTGAATTGGAAGTTCTGGAAGCTGTCTTGCGGCAGCGGGTCCAGGTTCTTGGCATAGATGAAGCGCAACGGCGCGCCGAACACCGGCAACAGCACCCGCAGCTCCACGCCCGCGGTCTTGCGCAAGCTCGACAAGTCGTACGACGCGCCTTGACCGTAGACGTTGCCGGCGTCGGCGAACAGCAGCAGGCGGAACGGCCCGCCCAACAGGAAATGGTACTCCAAATTGATCTGCGCGAACTTGTCGCCGCCCAAGATGACCCCGGTCGAGTCCATCACCGGCAGACCGTGTGAATCGCGCAGGAAGATGGAGCGGAAGGCGTGGCCCCGAATGCTGTTCTCGCCGCCCAGGTAGAAGAGCTCGAGGATCGGGATACATCCAGGGCGGCAGGAGAAGCCGGGCCCAGGGGCCTGGTCGCCGAACGGCTTGATCCAGCCGCCTTCGAGGTTGACGGCGAACAGCGTCTTCGTGGGGTAGTTGGTCACCGGCTGGAAGAGACTGTAAGAAATTTCAGGCCGCCAGAAGTTATTGTCGCCGCCGAGGAAGCCGCCCGCATACTCGACGGCCACGGAGGCCTTCTGGCCGCGGGTGGTCTCGAAGGGGTTGTCGCGGCTGTCGAAGGCGAACACTGGGCGCAGCGACGAGTTGTTGATCCGCAGCTTGGTGGTGACGACGTCGCCGGGATTGACGCCCGGCGGCAAGGGGATTCCGGTCACCGCCGGATCCTGCGCCGTAGTCTGGGTCTCGTCGTTGTAGTTGGAGCGGTTGTAGCTGAGGCTCACCGAGTTGAACAGCCGGTAGTTACGGCCATAGGTCAGGACGGCGCCTTTGCTGTGCCGCAGGTAGGTATCGGTCGAGCCCGACAGCAGATCGTACTGGAGGCTCTGGTTGTAGGCCCGGATGCCGACGCTCTGCGGCTTGTCGAGGAACCAGGGGATCGAGTACGAGAGGTCGAAGAAGTTCCGCAGCTTGCCGTTCTGGAGCGATACGCCCACCTGCTCGCCGCGGCCGAGGAAGTTCTTGGTGCTGATGGAGAACTGGCCGAAGAAGCCGTCCAGCTCGCTCCAGCCGCCGCCGAACTGCAGCTCGGTGCGGTCCGCTTCGGCGCCCTTGAAGGTCAGGTTGACCTTTTTCTTCTCCGTGTCGGTGTCGATTTCGACCGGGTCTTCCTCGTTGAGCTTGAAGTAGCCGAGCTGGTTGACTTTGAGCACGCTGTTGCGGATCGCCGCGACGTTCATCAGGCCGCCCTCATAGAGGCGCAGCTCGCGGCGCAGCACCTTGTCCTGGGTCCGCTCGTTGCCCGAGAACTCGATGCGCCCGACCTGGAACTGATCCCCCTCCTTGATGTGGATGACGACATCGGCGACGCGCCCCGGACGCTCCACCAACTCGGGATCGATACGGGCGAAGATGTAGCCGGTGTTGTGGTAGAGATCCGTGATCTCCTTCACTCCGTCGTCGATCACCTTGGACCGCAGCCAGCCGCCGGTCTTCTTGTCGAAGGCGCGCAGCAGAATCTTGTTGGGGTAGATCTGGTTGCCCTCGAGGGTCACCTCGCCGAACTTCCACCGTTCCCCCTCTTCGATGGGGATGGTGATGAACATCCGGCGGTTCTGATCCTTGACCTTGGGGGCCGTGGGGTTCATCGCCCGGACCTCGACCTTGGGATCGCCGATGACGACGTTCTTGTAGCCGACGCTCTTGTACAGGTCGCGGACCTTGTCGAGGTCCTCCTGGAGCTTCGCCGGATCGTAGATGTCCTTCTTGGAAATCCGGCTGATGAGGTTGCTCTCCTTGGTCTTCTTCATCGACCAGCGCAGCCGCAGGTCATTGAACACCGTATTGCCCTCGAACTTGAGGTCGGAGATGCGGACGCGGTTGCCCTCGTCGACGGTGAAGACGATCTTCTTTTCGTTCGGCCCCACGTCGGCGACGGTGTACTGAGCGTTGGCGAAGCGATAGCCCTTTTCGGCGTAGAGCTGCTCGATGAGGGTCTTGACCCGTTGCAGCTCGCCGAGCGATATGGGCTCGCCCTCCCGCACGCGGATGCGCTGGGTGGTCATCTTGTCCTGCAGATCCGTCTTCGAAATGCGCTTGAGACCTTCGTAGTCGATCGATTTCAGGATCGGCCGCTCGACCACCGTGATGACCAGGCGCACCCCGGCGGGAGTCGGCACGCTCTCCACCTCTAGGTTGTCCACCAGGTTGCGGTCCCAGAGCTGTTTGACGTTGCGGTTGAGCGCGTTCTCGTCGAGCGGCTGCCCCGGCTGGAGGCCGAGGTAGTAGCGAAGAGTGTCCTCGGAGAGGGTTTTGAGTCCCTTGAATTCAATCGCCTCGACGGTACGGCCGTTGACCTGCGGCGAAGGCGCCTGTGCCCGGGCGGAGAAACCGCCTGAGAGCAGCGACGGCAGAAGCATCA
>DATIOS010000188.1:0-11720 GCA_035472915.1 Thermoanaerobaculia bacterium | reverse complement strand
GTCCGAGGACAAGGCGGTCCGGGATGGTATCTTGCTGAGGGCTCCATCTTGGCTGGCTCGATTCGCTCTGTGCTTTACAGCTTCCTGGCGGCAATAGATAATCCCCCAAAGGCGCATGTGCAGTTAGAAGGATAATTTCGCCAAAAGGAGGAGAACGATGCCACGCAACGGTTTGTGGACGTTGAGCCTGCTTCTGTTGGCTTTACCCCTGTCGGCTGAAGCCCAGAGGTCCATGCCCGCGCAATCCTGCGCAGCGATCAAGGAGGCAGCCAGTTTCCCAGGGAAGCCAGGAGCAAATTCCTACCAGCCTTTGGCGGCTGAACAGCGCCTCTACTATGGGCTCTCAGCTTTCGGCGGCGAGGCCATTGAGGTTCGCTACTTCGTCAAGGGCGCGCTGTATCTGACGGAGACGGCGGATCTCTCCACCACCAGACTGCCGGAGATCGATCGGCAGAGCCGTGAGCCCCAACTGCGGCCCAAGACAACCATCGATCTCTCGAGCCTGCTTGCAGGAGAACGGATGATGGAGCTCCTGGCCCTGCGCCCCGATCTCGTCCGCCGGCTGCACGGGCTCAACGAGGGTGGCGCCGCCGTCGACCTCAAGATCTTCCGGCAGGGTCACCTGCTAGAAGCCCTGCCCTTCAAGGAGCTTCTGCGGCGGAGCGCTGAGCTGCGCGGCAGCCGGGACGTGCTGGTGGTGGTCCACTCGACCGTGGGTGGTATTGGAGACCGTGGGGAGCCGCGGCGGCCGAGTCTTCCTCTCAAGGTGCTCGACAGCTGCTCCGAGTGCACGGACGACATGCCGTGCGACACCGAGTGCGGTTACGATCCAGGCAAGGGAGGCCCGGAAACCTGCGGCGAATTTGGCGCGCCGTGTGGCGGTTCCACGTGCCCCTGTACGCATGTGCTCAGTGAGACTTGGACCTCGTATTACTTCAACCGCGCTTACCCTTACAGTCCAGCCTACTATGAATGCCTGAAGAGCTCCTCGACCGGTTCGACCTATTACCAACGCTACGTCTTGGAGTATCGGCGGGACCTCGTCCGGGCCAGCATGATCTGCCCCAACTGTCCATCGTGTGTCAGCTGCTACTACCACGAGGAGGTGATCGACTACCAGCTCACCACTGCGACGTGCATGAGCGACACCTACGCGGGCTGCTTCTTTGGACGCACGCCGGCGTGTTGGGAGCTCTGCGGGTATTCTCCCGTCTGCAACTGACGCTTGCCTCCGGCCCGGGGCGAGCATCTCGCTCGCTCTATCCAAGGAGGTCGCCACCATGGCTCGGGGACCCGTGGCCTGCCGCCCAACAGACCACGGGCCCACGCAGAGGTCCACTCGAGCGTCTCCGCACCTTCTGCGATCGAGCGGACCTCGGGCCAGGAGGGCGGTTGGACTCCCGGCCTCCCGGCGAGACAAGTTGTCAAAGAGCCTGCTTCCATCCCCGGCTGCCGAGCTCCCTCGCCGGACTCTGACTACGAGAGAGCTGTATCTACGCATAGTTCACCTAAAAAGTCAACACTTTTTGTGACAGAAATGCCGACGGTGCCGGCGACTTCTGGTCAGGACGAGGAGCTGGCACGATGAGATCAGTGTTCTCCGGAGGAGGAATCTGCGGCTCCCCGACTCAACAGCCGCCCCGGCTGACGTGCCATCCAGCGGGCGAAACTCCTGGTATCGAAGGGGATGCAGCGGCCAGAAGGTCGAGACGACACGGGTGCGGTGCGGGAGGCAGGCCCCCGGTTTCAGGAAGTCAGCCCGTCGATTGGGGGCGGCTCGCCGCTGGCGGCGACTGAATTATCCTCAGCGGCGAACGGATTTCCCTTGGCGGCGAGCCAATTTCCCCGCGGGTTAAGTCGATTTTCCTCAGGGGTAAGCCAATTATCCTCAGCGGCGAGCCGATTTCCCCTGGCGGCGAAGCGATTTCCCCGAGCGGCGAGCCACCTTATCCTCAGCGGCCAATCGATTCTCCCTGGCGGCGAATCGATCGCCTCTGGCGGCGAACCGATCCCCGCGGGGTGCAGGTCTGGCTCCACGGCCGTCGCCGTTCACAGAAATGGTCTCTCCAGGGCTTGACTTTTTCCGTTAACCAAGCTTATCATCCAGCTCCTCGTAGTCAGAGTCCGGCGAGAAAGCTCGGTGGCCGGGGGTAAAGCAGGCTCTTTGACAATTTGTCTCGCCGGGAGGCCGGGAGTCCAACCGCCCTTCTGGCCCGAGGTCCGCTCGATCGCAGAAGGTGCGGAGACGAGCGGCGGACCTGCGTGGACCCGTGGCCTGTTGGCGGCAGGCCACGGGTCCGAGGGCGCTGGAACAAGAAAGGGTTGGGGGCGTTGCCGCCGCCGGGGATGGTAATCATAAGACGCTGGAGCGGATCTCCTTTCGGGGTCGAGGGTTCGGTCCGGGAGAGTAGTCGATCCCTCAACAGGCGGACAAGAGTCTGCCGCTCTCTTCTCTCGCCCGCATCGTCTATGATCCACCCCGAGCACCTCCTTTCACCGTAGCGTTCCAACTCTCTCGGCGGAGGATCGCATGATTGGCAATGGCTGGCTGAAACCCGTAGCGATCGCAGCGTGCGGACTCTTCGTGGGCGGGCTGGCGGGCGCCTGGGCCTCTGGTTTTTCCGCCACCGATCCGGGTGTGAAGGCAATGGGGCTCGCGGGGGCGGTCGTCGCCCGGGCGGACGATCCCACGGCAGGCTTCTACAATCCCGGCGCCCTGGCCCTGGTCAAGAAGGGGAAGCTCACCGCCGGGCTCGCCGGTGTGTTCCAGAATGAATCCCACTACCAGGGGCTCGCTCCGGGCATCGGCGCCGGCACGGCGTCCCAGCAGGACCGCTTCTTTCAGGTCCCCCCCAGCGCCTTCGCGGCCTTGCCGCTGGGCGCGACGGTGAAGATGGGACTCGGGGTCTACACTCCGTTCGCGTTACGGACCAGCTGGGCCGATCCCGACAACCTCGCCGGCCGGTTTCTCACCACCCGGTCGCAGCTCCAGACCTACGACGTCAACGGCAACCTCGCCTGGCAGCCCGCGCCCTGGTTCGGCATCGGCGGCGGGGTCATCTACCGCAGCTCAAAGCTTTCGATGGGCCGGCGATTGAGCGGCTTCGAGCCGGGCCTGGGGTTCCGCGACGTGGGGAGCTTCGCCATCGATTCCGGCTGGAACACGGGCGTCGGCTGGGACGCCGGCTTCCTGGTCAAGGGCGGCGAGACGGTTGCCCTCGGCGGCTCCTACCGCAGCGCCATCACCGTCAACTACGGTGGCGCTGGCCGGCTCACCCAGATTTCCACCGGCAACGATCAGCTCGACGCCCTGAACCGCGCCTCGCTACCGTATGGCATCGACCTGCCCATCCAATCCAGCATCGCCTTCCCGGCCACCGCCTCGGTGGGACTCGGCTTCGCGCCCTTCCCCGGTGTGTGGGTGGAGACGGACGTCACCCAGACGGCGTGGAGCCGCTTCAAGGGACTGGACGTGATCTTCACCTCTCAGCCCTCGTTCAGCCGCACGGTGCAAGGTCCGTGGGAGGACGCCCTTTCCTACCGGCTGGGAATCGAGCTTGAGATGGCCGGCGGGATCAAGCTGCGGGGCGGCTATGCCCTGGAGAAGACGCCGCAGCCGGACGCGAGTCTCGCGCCCTTTTTCCCCGACGCCCAGCGCAACGTAATCAGCGCCGGCTTCGGCCGCGACTGGTTGGACGTGGGCTTCCAGTTCATTTCACCCGCCTCGCGCACCACTCTCGTCAACTCCGACGCGTTGAACGGCACCTACACCGGCAATACCTACGTGCTGGGGATCTCGATCACCAAGAAGTAAGGTCAGGAGCCCGCGGGTCGGACGATGGCCGCCATGCCCTCGCGCCGCCGGAAGTCCAGGGCGGCGCGGGTCGCCTCGTCGAGATCGGTGTACCGGCCGATGCGCACCGTCTTGAGAACCATGCGGCCGTGCTGCTCCACCACGTAAGGCTCGTAGCCGCGGACCTTGAGGTCGTGCACCACCCGGGCGGAGTTGCCGGCTTCGCGGAAGGCGCCGACCTGGAGGGAGAAGACAGCGGGTCTTGCCTCGGGCTCGCGCGCCGCCGAAGGGTCCTGCCTGGCGGGCTCCGTCACTGACGCGGGCGAGGGTTCGATCGCTGCCCGCTGCTCGACCGGCTGAGGCTCCGGGGATTCCTGAGGGCTTGGCGCGGGTTGTGGCTCGATTCCGGGAGCCGCTGGCTCTTCCCGGGTAGGCGTCGCCGGAGCCACGGCCGGGGGACAGGGCTGGGAGGCTGGAAGAGCGGCGGGCCGCGGCTCGGAGGGCGGCGCGAACGCCGTGCTGCTCTCGGCGGGCAGCCCCCACTGCACGCCCAGCAAGACGCCGCCGAAGAAGAGCATGCCGCCGGCCACGATCATGCCAACGACCAACAGCACCAGGGATTTCTTGTCGAACAGGAAGTTGTACATGGCATCACCTCGGTGTGGTGGCGGCTAGGGGATCATCACGGTGGACTGGCCAGGATTGATCACCTGGATCACCCCGCCCCAGTTGCACATGAGCTTGGACGAGTTGCTGAGGGCCGGCATGTTGCCGACGAGCACGGTGGTCGCGCCCATCATCCACGGCGCCGCCGTCACCGGCACGCAGGGCATGGGAGTCAGCACGCCCATGGCCGCGGCCGTTGCGGACGCGACGGTGGGATTGGCGGGCGAGTTGCACATGCCGAACGGCTGGATGTTGACCAGCGACTTGTTGTCCATGATGTTGGCCGCCGGCCGCTCTCCGACGAGCGTCTGGGGGGAGAGCACCACCAGCGAGCTGGGCGCGACGCCAAAGCTGCACTGCAACATGGCCCCCATGCAGACGTGAATACCCATCAGGCCCGCCGTTTCTCCGGCGCGCCGACCAGCCGTTGGAGAAGGGAGGGCGGCTTCGCGGCGGGCGGCGCCGGCGTCGAGCGGTTGCCGGCGCGCGGCGTTCCCTGCTCGTCGTACTCGATGGGGTCTCCCACCGGCTTGCCTTCTTGAAAGGTGAGCTTCTCCCGCACCTTGCCATTCGGGTGATAGCGCAGCCGCGGACCGTGGAGGAGCCCCTGCTCGTAGGTGGCGCGCTCGACGGGGCGTCCGGCATCGTCGAAATCCACCATCTCGCCTTGCAGCCGGCCGGCGACGTAGTGGGCGCGCCGCACCTCGTTGCCGCGGGCGCCGAGCCACACGGAATCGCCGTCGAGCTTGCCGTCGCGGTATTGAGCCCTCATCGTCGTCCGTCCCGCCTCGTCGTAGTTGAGGGTCTCGCCCTCCTGCTTGTCGTTGCGGAAATGGAGGCGTGCGATCATGCGGCCGGCGGCAAGCACCACGCACTCGCCGTCGAGCTTCCCCTGGCGGAACTGGACGCGTTGGCTGAGCCAGCCATTCTCGTCGTAAACCGCCGTCTCGCCGTCCAGCAAGCCGCCGCGGAACTGCGACCGCCGCACGACGCGACCCTCCTCGTCACGCTCGACGCGCTCCTCCAAGTCCGGCATGGATTAGCGATCATAGCCACGATGCAAGCGCTTGGGAAGGGTTATTCGTCCCCACCCGGCAGCCGCGCCAGCCTCAGCAGTGCGTACACCAGGCTGTGGACGAAGAGGCCCGATTCCTCCTGCTGGCGCAGGCGGCGGATGGTCTCGTCGCCGTCGAAATGGCCGGAGGCGATCTCGTCGCGGACGCGGCGCAGCAGTGCGGCAGGGGCGGTGGGGTCCTTCCGTTCGGCGGGATCGGGTGGCAGCAGGGCGATCTCGGCGTTCAGCAGGTTGGCGAGGGCGAGGGTGGTGATCCAGGGTGTCTGCATCCACGGCGATCCGGCGTAGA
Organism: Thermoanaerobaculia bacterium; assembly: GCA_035472915.1. Lineage (GTDB taxonomy): Bacteria > Acidobacteriota > Thermoanaerobaculia > Multivoradales > UBA5704 > DATARR01. Next base: position 5,897 of record DATIOS010000188.1, on the reverse strand, counting down.
GCTGCGCCTGGGACCGGGCTTTCTCGGCGGTCGCGGGACTGGTGCCGTCACGGCGCAGGCGCAGAACGTCCATGAGCAACTCGTCGAGGCGATGGCGGCGGTCGAGGGCGGCGGGATCGCGGGAGCGGTGCAGCCAGTCCCGCAGCAGGGGCTCGAAGCCCTGGAGGGAGGTGGGGAGGTAGGCATCCTCGCGGTGGGCATCGCGCCGCACTCTCGCGAGCGCCTCCAGCAACTCGGCGCGGAGGCGCGCTTCGCGGCGCAGGGGCGCGGCCCGCACCAGCCGTTCCAACTCGTCGAGCCGCTGCTCGAAGGCTTCGAGGTCGGCGGGACGCTTGCGCAGCAGGGTCAGCTCGACCGGCGTGCGCCAAGTCACTTCCCCCTGCCGCACCAGCGGGAGCTGCTCGACGAAAGGGAGTGCTTCGTCGACCGGGGCACGGCCGAGCAGGGCCAGCACGGCCTCGCGATCGCCGCGCACGGCGAGAACCCTCCGCAGCAGCTCCGCGTTTCTCTCGGGCGGCGCTGATGAAGACAAGGAAGAGGAGGAAGCCGCCAGACGGTCGAGGGCCGCCGTCAGTGCCGCGAAGTCGGGAACCTCCACCCGCACCAAGCCCTTCAGGTCCGCCAGCAGCGCTTCGCAAGCGCGCTCGACGTCCGGCAGGAAACCGAGACGGGCGTAGAGGGACCGCACCTCGCCGTTCTCCGCCAGCAGGCTGGCCAGCTCGGCGGGTCCGTCCCAGGGTTCCTGGGCGGTGAGCGCCCCAGCCGGCCGGCCGGTCCCCCGCCGCCTGGCCCTGATCGTCATCCCCGCCAGGAGCGCCAGCACGACCAGGATGGCGGCCGTCAGGGACATCCATGTCGTCAATTGATTTTCACCAGGCCGCCTTTCAGGGTGAGAACCCCGGCGATCGACAGCTCGGCCATCTTTCCCTTATGTTCCAGCATGGCGCCTTCCACGGAGAAGCTGGCCCCGGCCTTCTGAGTCATCGACTCGCTGGCTTCGAGGGAGACGTTCATGCCTTTCTCGATCAGTCCGCCGGTGGCCTCGACGGTCATGTCGCCGCCGGCCTTGATGGTCACTGCCCCGGTGGCCTCGATCACCAGGTCGCCCGTGACCTTGAGGGAGTAGTTGCCGCCGGTCGTGTGGGTGAACTTGGCGCCGTTGTCGTGAGTTTCGTCGCCGGTGGCGGTGAGCGCGCGCTTGCCCTTGACCTGGTGGGTCTCGTCGCCCGTCGCCACCTTCACCGTGCGGTTGCCCTTGGCGACGGTCAACGACTCGTCCTTCTCCTGGATGGTCACCGTGCGGTTGTTCTTGATGGTGACCGTTTCGTCATTCTCGACCGCCACGTTGTGGTCCTTCTGAGCGTGAAGGTAGACCTCCTCCTCCCCCTTCTTGTCCTCGAAACGCAGCTCGTTGGAGCCGGCGCCGCCCTTGGAGGTGTTGCTCTTGACGGTGCTCCGGGTGGCCTGGGCCGGCAGCTCGTAGGGCACTGTCTGCTCGGCGTTGTAGACGCCGCCGGTGACGAGCGGCCGGTCCGGATCGCCTTCGAGGAAGCTCACCACCACTTCCTGGCCGACGCGGGGGATGAAGATCTGCCCCCAGGCCTTGCCCGCCCAACCCTGCGCCACCCGCACCCAGCAGGAGCTGTTCTCGTCTTTCGTTCCCACCTGGTCCCAGTGGAACTGCACCTTGATGCGGCCGTACTTGTCGGTGTAGATCTCCTCGCCGGATTTACCCACCACCAGCGCCGTCTGGGTGCCGGGGATGACCGGCCGCGGCGTCGTCCGCTCGGGACGGAAGGGCACGGCGAGGGGAATGGCCGCGAAGCTGTTCGAGTAGCTCTCCAGCGTCGCCGAGTGCGAGACCTCGGTAAGGACGTAGTCGGCATTGGCGTCCGATCGGTAGTGGTCCTTGAGGGTGAACTTATAGCCGGGGACGAAGGCGCGGCAGAAGCCGTCGCCGCGCATCGCCTTGGCCGGCGTCTCCTCGGCCTCAATGCGCAGCTTGGCCCGGGCATCTCCCGCGTCTTTCTTCAGATAGCCGCCGGGATACTCGAAGACTCGCCGCTTGGCGCCATCGGTGGCCACGGTGCTGTCGACGCTGGCGATGAGGTCCGTGGACGGCGTTTCGAAGCTGAAGTCGTCGAGGGCGAACTTGCCGGAGATCACCTTCTGCTCGATCTCGCAGCGGGTCAGCACGTTTTGCTGCTCCCAATTCTCCGAGGACCCGAGCTGCACCGTGGCGCCGCCGGGGCAGGCCGTGGCGGCGCCCGAATCGTCGGCCAGCACCAGGGTGTGGGTGCCGTCGGCGTGCTCGAAGAAGTAGAAGATCCCCTCGTCCTCCAGCAGCCGCGAAATGAAGGCGAACGCCGTCTCGTTGTACTGCACGCAGTACTCGCGCGAGGCGTAGGTCTTGGTCAGGCTGTCCTTGACGTCGGTGATCCCCATGTCGCTGAGGATCGATTTGACGATCTCCGGCGCCGTCTTGTTCTGGAAGATCTTGCAGTCCGCCGCCAGCGTCAGCAGCCAGAGCGCGGGGACCAGCTCCGCGTGATAGGCCGCGAAGCGGTCCGCGCCCCCGGCCTGGACGAAACGCCCGACGATGCCGTTGATGAAGCGCTGCGTGCCGTCCGCGAGCTCGACGGTCACCGTGGCGCTCTTGCCGACCACTTTGGAGAAGTCGAGGTCCCGCGTCTCCGACTCCATCTGCAGGCTGAAGCGAAACAGCCCGGAGATCCGCTCCTCCCCCTGGAAGGCGCGGAGCAGGAGCTTGTCCTTGCCCAAAGGAGTGGAGACGGCGATCGAAGCGGTGTCCTGCGTATAGGGCATGGAGCTCGCGAGGCGTCAGGGTCTCCGCGGATCTTAGCAGGGTGGGCGGCGGCCTCGCGGGCCTTCCCTTGCGTCGCCGTTCCTGGGATACTACGCAACGTCAGGAGCAGCGCATGAACAGGCCCGGCAGCGTCATTCAGGGCTTCTTCTCCCAGGGCATCGCCCAAGTTGCGGCGCGCTTCCGCGTGTCGTCAGCGGTGCAGCCGGTGCGGTCGATCAGTCCCATTCAGCGGCACACTGCGGGAAGTGGCTCGGCCTTTCCGCTGCCGGACCACCTCGCCGGCTTCACGCAAGTCGGCGGCCAGCCGCTGCCGGCAGCCGTGCGCCAGAAGATGGAGTCGTTTTTCGGCGCCAGCTTCGCGGACGTGCGGGTTCACGTCGGGCCGCACGCCTCGTCGATCGGCGCGCTCGCCTTTACGCAAGGCACGCACATCCATTTCGCTCCCGGCCAGTACAACCCGTCGTCGCCGCAGGGCCAGCAGATCCTCGGCCATGAGCTGACGCACGTCGTCCAGCAGCGCGCCGGGCGGGTGCGCAATCCGTTTGGCTCCGGCGTCGCGGTGGTGCAGGACGTGGCGCTGGAGGCGGAGGCCGAGCGGCTGGGGCGGCGGGCGGCGGCCAGCGTAGCCAGGGTTCCCTGAGAGCCCCGCGGCAACCTCTTTCTATTCGCGCGACCGCTCACTCCGCCAGCGGAGTCTGCTTCCGCTTCGAGGTCTTCCCCGCGCTGGCCTTGCGGAACCACTGCCGCGGATCTTCGGTAAAGGCGTGGTAGCGGTCCTCGGGCATGCCCGACTGCGTTTGGTTCCGGCGTGACATGTAGTGGCCCGTCTTGTCGTTGTGGCCGACAATGGTGCCGTTCACGATACCCACTTCTCCCGCGGCCAGAACAGTCCGCTTTCCCCTCTGACCCTCGGGGCTGCCGGCGGCGATGGTGGGGTGGCTGTCGCCGCGCACGTAGACGTCAGGCCGCGGCGAGACGAAGGTGCGCCCGGTGCTCGCCAGGCGGACATAGCCAGCGTACATCGTGCCCGCTGGGTGGGAGCGGCCGGTCTTGACGTCCTCGACGGAGCAACCGGCGCCGCCTTCGCCGCAGGAGAGGAGATAGACGGGCCAGCGGGGGGGCGGCGGCGGCGTGGTGGGGGTCTTGCGGTCGTCGTAGACCACCCAGCCGGTGAACTTCTCCTGACCGGCGGCGGCCTCCTGACGCTGCACGGTAGCTGCAGGAGGCGCCGGCCGCGGCGTCGCCTGAGCTGGCGGTGCCTGGCACCGTTGGATCGCCGCGTGAACGTGGGGAGCCTGGGGCCGGGGAGCTGCTACGGAATGAGGCTGAACCGGCGCCGGTCGCGGAGGCACCAACGGCGACGGGCGGCGTATCGGCGGGGCAGGTTTCCGATTCATGGAGCTTATCAATAAGGATACTTCATCGCTCCCCCCGCCACTCCTTGCCCCGCAGCACCACCTGCGAATCGTCCGCCGCGAAGTCCCCGGTCTTCAGCCACGCCGACCAGCCGAGGCGCGGTCCAAAGCCCAGGCGGCAGGGGGGGACCTGGGTCGATTGGAGGGTGAGGCGGACGTCGAAGTCCGTGCCCTCGTCGACGTAGTAGCGCACCAGTCCCACCAAGCCGCGAAAGCCCCGGCCGGTGGGGAGGAAATCGAAGAACTGCGGCAGCGTCAAAGGGCCGAGACGGAGCTCGATCTTCCCCTGCTGATCCCAGACGCGGGAGCCGAGGGAGGCATCGCGACCCAGCGCCTGGTTGCGGCCGGAGAGACCCAGGGCCGTGCGCTGGTCCGGCTCGATCTCCAGCCAGCGGCCCACGAACTGGCGAATGGCGACGGGCACGGCGAAGTAGGTGGCAAGCAGGGCCACAAGGCCGGAGGCCGAGCGCGGCTGGTTGACCAGGACACCCGCGAACGGCAGCAGCGCGCGGTCGGGAAAACCGCCCCGCTCCCGCAGAGACGGCATACCCAGCCCCAGGAAGGCGAAGAGGGGCTCGGCCAAGGGCCCATCCCCCGGTCGCTCGAAGGCGAAGTAGGGCCGCAGTTGGCGGCGCGCCCGGTAGAGCAACGAGACCAGGCGGTGGTTGAAGATGTCGAGGAAATCGCCGAAGGCCTCATCCTTCAGCCACCGCCGCTCCAGCAGCAGCTCGGTGAACGGGTGCGGCAGGGGACCGAGAGCGCCCGCGAGTCCCATGAAGTTGACGGTCATGGTGGCGGGCTCGCCTTTTTTCGGCGGCGGCGCGATGCGGTCGACGTCCGAAGCGGGAAAATCCAAGGAGACGCGGGAGCGGAAGCGCACGGCCTCTTTCTCCGGCTCGGAGCGCTCCCCCACCGAGCAGTGTGCGGGCACCTCTTCGGCGTCGATGCGCTCGCCCACCGACACCCGCCCGACGTGGCGCTCCAGCAGGCGGACGGCCTGGAAGAAGTCGAAGCGCCGGCCTTCGGTGAAGAGGCGCTCTTCTACAGAACGTTCTGCTCGCCGGCGATGGGGGGCCATCGTTGCCACTCCTGGTCCGGCTGGCGGCTGCGGCGCACCACCAGCTCGGTGAACGAGTTGAGCGAGACGTAGAGGGCGAAGAAGCGGTGCAAAACAGTGGCGAAGAGGGTGGCGCTGGCGCCCACGAAGGCGTTCTCGTCCAGGACGAGAGTGACCTCGGTGCCGCGGCAGAAGCCCCGCCACGGATTCTCGCCCATGCGGCGCACCACCTTGCGGGTGCTCATCCCCACGATTCCGTCGATCTGGCGTTCGATCGTGGGGCGGTCGGAGAAGGCGTAGAGGCGCAGCATCTCGCGCAGGGCCAGGAGGCTCGGCGACTCCGGTTCGCCCGGACGGCTCTCGCCGGCGTCGAAGGAGAGGTAGTTGACCGAGAGGTGGGAGATCAGCCGCCAGAGGGTGGCGCCGTCGGTGGGCGGCGAGAGCTGCGGCGTCGGCTTGCCGAGGCAGACGATGCGGGCGGGCACGGCGCGGTCGCAATGCAATGGATAGCCGGCCCACAACCGCTCGGCCAGGCGGCGGTTGGTGCACAGGGTCTGGGCGTAGATCGTCGCGACGGCAGGCGTGGTGAGCTCGAAGT
>DATIOS010000187.1:0-7708 GCA_035472915.1 Thermoanaerobaculia bacterium | reverse complement strand
ACAAGCCGCACGTGGTGAGCCACGCCCGCCAGGCCTTCGTCGATGTCAACGTGACCGGCACGTTGAACCTGCTCGAGGAAGCGCGGGCGCAGCGGGTCGACAGCTTCATCTATACCAGCACCACCAGCAGCTTCGGCGATGCACTCACGCCGCCGGCAGGTGCGCCAGCCGCCTGGATCACCGAGGACATCGCCCCGATCCCGAAGAACATCTACGGCGCAGCGGCGGCGGTGGTGGCGGCGGTCTGGTTCCAGATCAGTGCGTCGGTTCGCCTGCAGGTGCTGCGCCTGGAAGGCCGCTTCGGCCGGTCGTACCAGGCCGAGATGACGGGAGCGGCGCTGCGTCTGCTACTGGCCGTGGGCATGGTGATCTCAGCCCTGCTTCGCGCCTGGTTGGGTATGGCCGCCGCAGCTCTCGGCACCATGACCGTCGCCCTGATCGCCCGGCCGCGAACCGCGGTAGCGGTTCCCGGGGCCAGCGACCTCGCTTTGCATCGCCGGCACGTCGTGCGCTACATGCTGCCGACGCTGCCCAGCGCAGTCTATTTCGCCATCCAGGGACCGCTGACCATCTGGCTCGCCGCCACCTTCGGCGGGGTTCGGAACATCGCCGAAGTGGGAGCGCTGGGAAGGTTGGGACTGGTGGTGGGGATTTTCTCCAGTCTGACCGGAGTCGTCTTCCTGCCGCGCCTGGCCCACGTTCTGGACGAGGGTCTCTACCGGCGGCGCTGCCTGCAGTTCGCGACTCTGCTGACGAGCCTCGCTCTGGCGCTCTTCACCGTGGCCGCGCTGGCGCCCCGCCCGTTCCTCCTGCTCCTGGGTCCCAACTACGCCGGCCTGCACCGCGAGCTGCTGCTGGTTGTCGGCGGGGCCGGATTCACCCTGCTCGACGGCTACTTCGTGGGCGTTAACCTGGCGCGTGGCTGGACCCGTCCCCAAGGGCTGGCGGTGGCGAGCCTGATCGTCACGCAGGCCGTGCTGGTGGCGTTGTTGCCGCTTTCGACCACTTCAGGAGTGCTGCTGTTCAACCTCCTGGGCTCCGTCGCGGCCCTCGCGGGACAGCTCGCCATCGCTTGGGTGGGGTTCACGCGACCCCAGTGGGTCCACTGGCGGTGAGGCGCCGCCGCGGGTGAAGGTCGTCCACGTGAGCCCCACCTATTTCGCACCGGAGTCTGTGCTCGGCGGCGGCGAACGCTTCGCCGAAGAGCTGGCGCGGGCCATGGCCGCACGGACGGACGTGGCGGAGGTCAAGCTGGTGAGCTTCGGGCCGCGGGCCTTCCGCGAACGGCCGGCGCCGTGCTTCGAGCGGGTGATCCTGCGCAGTTGGACGGACGCGCGCAAAGTCCCCTTCTCCCCTGGATTGGCCCGCGAGCTGCGCGGGGCGGACGTGATCCACTGCCATCAATTCTTCGTCCTCTCCACCTTTCTTGCCGCCCTGCTCGGCCGGCTGAAAGGGAGCCGGGTCTTCGTCTCCGATCTCGGGGGAGGCGGCTGGACTCCGGGCTACCAGATCGACCAGTCGCGCTGGATCACCACCCACCTGCCGATTTCGGACTACGCGGCTCGGCAGCTTCCCGGCCGGAACCAACGCCGGCGGGTGATCTACGGCGGCGTCGATGCGGCCCTCTACCCGATGCGTCCTAAGCTGAGCCACGACGGCTCCCTGGTTTTCCTCGGACGCGTGCTGCCGCACAAGGGAATCCACTTCCTGATCGAGGGCCTGCCGCCAGGAATCGTCCTTCACGTCGTGGGCCCGTCGCCGGACCCGGCCTACCTGGACCGTCTCCACGCTCTGGCCACGGGCAAGAGCGTTACGTTCCACGGCGTCCTGCCCGACGACGAAGTGAGGGCGATCCTCGGCCGCGCGATGGCCCTCGTCCACCCCACGCCGGTGGACGCGCGGGGCTCGGCCGGCGCACACGAGCTGTTCGGCCTGGCCTTGGTTGAAGCCATGGCCCGGGGCTGCCCGGTCGTGGCCTCGGACGCGGCCTCCCTGCCGGAGATCGTGACGCCGGAGGTCAACGGCCTGCTGGTGCCGCCAAACCAGCCGGCGGCGATTGGCGAGGCCGCTAGGCGATTGACCGGGGAGCCGGAGCTGTGGGCGCGGCTCGCCGCCGGCGCCAGGCGGACGGTCGAGGAGCGGTTCACCTGGGAACGGGTGGTCGGGCGATGCCTGGAGGCGTACCAGGAGCCATGAGCAGGATCGTACAGATCGTGCCTCGCCTCCCACCTCCTTTCGAAGGAGTGGGCAGCTTCGCCCAAGGGCTGGCCTCCGCGCTGCTCGCGGGGCCGGGCATTGCCAGCCATCTGCTCGCCGCCGGTCCCGGAACGCCGGGGGCGGAGCCCGAGGCGCAAGCCTTCGCCGACCGCCTGGAACGGGAGGCAGGAGCGGACCCCGTGCTGCTGCATTACGTCGGCTATGGCTACCAGGCCCGCGGCTGCCCGGGCTGGTTGGTGGACGGGGTTGAGGCCTGGAAGTCCGGTGGCAGGCGCCGGCTGGTCACCCTCTTCCACGAGGTGTACGCCACCGGCCCCCCCTGGCGCAGCTCCTTCTGGATGTCACCGGCGCAGCGCCGCCTGGCTGCCCGGCTGGCTGCCTTGAGCGACGGCCGGGTGACCAGTCTCGCTCTCTACCGGCGGCGGCTGCCCGGGCTGGAAGTGGCTGTTATCCCCGTCTTCTCGACCGTGGGCGAGCCGGCCGCCGTCCTCCCCTTGGCGGCGCGAGCCCGCCGGCTCGTGGTCTTCGGCGGACCGGGGGGCCGGGCGCGGGCCTACAACGGCCACGGGGAAAAGCTGGCGGAGACCTGCCGGGCGCTCGACCTCGAGGAGGTGTGGGACATAGGTCCGCTGGGTCCACCGGGAAATGCCGCCGGACCAACGGAGGTGGCCGGCCGGCCCCTGAAGCGGCTGGGTGAGTTGCCCGCCGCCGAGGTTAACGCGGTGCTGGCCGAATCGCTCGCCGGTTTTGTGGCTTATCCCCCGCGCTTTCTGGCCAAATCGACGGTGTTCGCCGCCTATTGCGCTCACGGCATGCTGCCGCTGTGCAGCGCTACGGCTCAGGATGAAGACGCGGACGAGGTTCCTCCTTGCTGGGAGCCCCACCGTCACTCCGCCGCCCTGGAGGAGATCCAGGCTCTTGCCGGCCAAGCCCTGACCTGGTACCGCGGCCACACCGCTGCCGTCCACGCCGCTCTCTATCGCGAGCTGCTGTCGCCATGAAGGTCCTCCTCTACTCTCCCGCCTTTCTGCCGATGGTCGGTGGCCTCGAGATCAACATCGCCAATCTCGCCGAGCAGATCTCCCTCTCCGGCCACGAGGTCGTCGTCGTGACGACGACCCCCGGAAGCGAGGGGGACGAGGACCATCCCTACCGAGTCGTGCGGTGCCCTTCGCCGGCCGAGCTCCTGCGCTGGACGCGCTGGTGCGAGGTCTTCTTTCAGGCCAACGTCAGCCTGCGCGGCCTCTGGCCGCTGCTGCTGTTGCGCCGGCCCTGGGTGGTCTCCCACCATAGCTGGTACTGCCAGCCGGACGGGCGCATTACCTGGCGGGACCGGCTCAAGCGGTACCTCCTGCGCTACGCGGCGGCGTCCCTGGCAGTCAGCCAGGCCATGGCCCAGGACCTTGGAGGGTCAACCGCGACCATCCAGAATCCCTACCGCGACAAGCTCTTCCGCCTTCTGCCTGGGGTCGAGCGCACCGGTGACCTTGTCTTTCTAGGCCGGCTGGTCTCGGACAAGGGTGTCGACGTCCTCCTTTCCGCACTGTCGATCCTCTCCCGCGAGGGTCTCGAGCCACGCCTGACGATCGTGGGCGAAGGCCCGGAGGCATCCCGTCTGGAAGCCCATGCCGAAGCCCTGGACCTCACCGACCGGATCGACAACCTGGGCAAGCGCCAGGGCCCCGAGTTGGTGGAGATCCTCAACCGCCACCGGCTGATGGTCGTGCCGTCGCGCTACGACGAGCCTTTCGGCATCGTGGCACTGGAGGGGATCGCTTGCGGCTGCGTAGTCGTGGGCTCGGAGGGGGGAGGCCTCCCAGAGGCCATCGGCCCCTGCGGGCGGACTTTCAAGAACGGCGACGCGCAGGATCTCGCGCGAGTGCTGGCGGAGCTACTGCAGCATCCTGAAGGCGACGACGCTTACCTGCGGCACGCCGAGAAGCACCTGGCCAGTCACCGTAGCGGCGATGTCGCCGCCGCCCACCTTCGTGTCCTCACCGAGGTCGTCGGCCGCGCCAAGAAGCGCATGACAATGAGGCTCGCCGCTTGATCTCCCGGCTCCTGATCGTGCTCGCCGGCATCGGCTCGGCGGCTTGGGCCACCTCCAACTGGCGCAAGGCCGTCCAGGTCACCATGGTGATGCTGATCGTCGAAGGGGCGTTGCGCAAGTGGTTTTTTCCTTCCTCCCAGGATCTGGTCTACTTCGCCAAGGACGTCGTGCTGCTGGGAGCCTACGTGGGTTTCGTTCGTGACCAGACCCGGCAGCAATTCAAGCCTCCTCCTCTGACGCTCGTCAAAATCCTGCTGGCGGCAAGTGTCCTGGTCGGGCTGATTCAGATCGTCAATCCAAACCTTCCGAACGTGCTGGTAGGGATCTTCGGATTCAAGGCCTACTTCTACTATGTGCCGTTGCTCTGGCTGCTGCCTGCGGCCTTCCGTTCCGACGCCGAGCTTTGGGACTTCCTGCGGCGCTACGTGCTCATCGCCATCCCTGTGGGCCTGCTCGCCGTGGCACAGTTTTTCAGCCCGTCGACGAGCTTCCTCAACACCTACGCCCGGACTGAGGGCGTGACCGGCACTCCCATCAACGCCATTACCTTCGGCAGCTCGGAGTACGTGCGGGTCACCGCGACCTTCTCCTTCATCACCGGCTACACCGCCTACCTGCTGGCCACCGCCATGCTGCTGCTGGGCGTGATCGGCGCCCTGCGCTGGAAGTTTCGCGGCAATCTCCTCTTCTTCGTAGCTCTGGGAATGGACCTCCTCGGTATTCTGATGACCGGTTCGCGAGGACCGGTGGTCCTCCTGATTGCCGTCTATCCTCTCTACTGGTGGCTGGCCGTGATCCGCGAACGAGGAGGCGGCGCGGCCTTCGGCCGCCTGATGGTGGCCATGGTGCTGGTGGCGGGCTTCCTGGCCTTCGCGGGCGAGGATGCCCTGAACGCCTTCTACGGCCGCGCCCAGGGCGTGTCAGACGTGCCAGGCCGGCTCTCGTCGCCCCTGCTGTCGCCCTTTGCACTCCTGCCTGAGGTGGGCCTTCTGGGCCTCGGCATCGGGGCTACGCATCAGACCGCCGCCACACTGGCGCCGGGCGTATTTCCCTATAGCTGGTTGCACGGCCTGCTCGTGGAGGTGGAAAGCGGCCGCATCATGATCGAGCTAGGTCCCTTGGGCTTCGGGTTCGTGTATCTCCTTCGCCTCGTCTTCTGCTTCGTAGCCCTGCGCCAGGTGCTGTCGATGCGCTCCCGCTTTCACCGCGTCCTGGCCACGGCAAGTCTCCTTTACTTCCTTACTTCCATTCCTGGCGGAGTGGTCTTCGACATCACCGCGGACCTCTATTTCTGGTTCTTCGTCGGCCTCTTGACGACCGTCATGCGACTGGATCGGCAGGCTGTCCTTGAAGCGCAGACGGCGCGGATCTCCTCGCCTGGCCCGCATGCCACCCTGCCGGCCGCCGCCAGCCTGGCGCGGGGAGTGACTTGAAGCTGCTGGTGACACATCCGGGAAGGCAGCATTCTCACCAGGCGGCACTGGCCCTGGAGACCGAGGGAATGCTGGCCGGCTATTGGTCCGGAGTACCCGCCACTGGGTTCCGCCGCTACGCTCCCATCCTCCTCGATGCCCGGACAACGCGTTGGATGCCTTGGACGCCGGCCCTGCGGCGCCTCGGCGACGCCCTACTCCCCGCAGGCGCCGCCGCCTGGAACGACTTTGCCGCCTGCCGGCTGTTCGATCGCTGGGCGGCGCGCCGGTTGCGGCCTGGCATGGCAGACGCCGTGATCGCTTGCGAGATTTCCGCCCTGGCGACCTTTCGCAAGGCCAGGAGCCTGGGGATGGCCACGTTCCTGGATGCTCCCTCGATCCACCGCCAAGCCCAGGACCAGCTTCACGGCACCGCCGATCCGCCCAGGCTTCACCGCAGAATCGCCCGCGTCAAGGACGAGGAGATCGCCCTTGCCGACCACATTCTCACGGTCTCCGAGCTGGCACGGCAAACCTACATCGCCGCCGGAGTGCAGCCTGAAAGGGTTCACGCCGTGCCCCTGGGAGCGGATTTGGAGCTCTTCACGCCCGAGCTCAAGGAGCCGACCCTGGACGGCTTCAGTTTCCTCTTCGCTGGCGCCACCATCCACCGCAAGGGTTTCGATCTACTTCTGGAGGCCTTCCGCCGCATTGCCCAAGGCTCAAAGGTCGAGTTGCGGATCGCGGGTTCCCGCGGCGATCTCGGGCATCTGCTGGATGGACGGGACGGAGGACGAATCGTCTTCCTCGGTCCCCGTTCCCAGCCGGAGCTGGCGACCGAGTTGCGGCGGGCCGACTGCCTGGTGCTTCCTTCCCGCAACGACTCTTATGCGATGGTGGTGGCCGAGGCCCTGGCGTCCGGAACGCCGGCCCTGGTCTCGGAGATGGTGGGGGCGAAGGAGCTGCTGACCGAGGGACGGACGGGCTGGATCGTCCCCGTCGAGGACGTCACCGCCCTGGCGGAGCGCATGGCGTGGTGCGTCGGTCATCCCGACGAGGTTCGCGCCCTGCGACCGGCCTGCCGGATCGCTGCCGAAAAGGCGTCCTGGCCAGCCTACCAGCGCCGGCTGACGGCCCTGCTGCGGGAGCTGGCACCCTGAAGCTCCTCCATGTGGTCCCTACCTACGTGCCGGCCTGGCGGCATGGCGGGCCGATTCTGGCAGTCCACGGATTATGCCGGGCGCTCGCGGCACGCGGGCACGCGGTGACCGTTCTCACCACGGATGTTCATGGCGAAGGTCGGCTGGACGTTCCCCTCGGCCAGCCGGTTGACGTGGAAGGCGTCGAGGTCCGGTACTTTCCCGTCCGCTCTCGCCGCCTCTATTTCTCCTCCTCTCTCGGCCAGGCGGCCCGAGAGCTGACGAGACGCTGCGACCTGGTCCACCTCCACTCGGTTTTCCTCTGGCCCACCTCGGCGGTCGCGCGGATGGCAGAGCGGGCCGGTGTGCCCTACGTCGTCTCTCCTCGCGGCATGCTGGTCCCCGAGCTGATGCGCCGGCGGAGCCGCTGGCGCAAGCTCGCCTGGATGCGCCTCTTCGAGCGCCGGACCCTGGAGCGGGCCGCCGCGCTTCATGTCACGAGCGAGTTGGAAGCCACGGAGGCCGGCCGGTTGAACCTCCACCTGCCGCCGGTGTTCGTGGTGCCCAACGGTGTCGATCCGGGGGCCTGGGACAGCGACGAGACGACGCTTTCGCCGTCCGTCCGGGCCGTGCTCTCGAACGGGCCGTTCGTGCTCTTCCTCGGCCGGCTCTCCTGGAAGAAGGGCCTCGACCGTCTGCTTCCCGCCATGGCCCAGGTCCCGGGGCTTTGCCTGGCGGTGGCCGGCAACGACGAAGAGGGCCTTACAGCCGGCCTGGAGGGTCTGGCCCGGGAATGCGGCATCTCCGAAAGGACGGTTCTCCTCGGCCCCGTCCATGGAGCGGATAAGGCAGCCCTCCTCCATCGCACCCTGGCTCTCGTCCTTCCTTCC
>DATIOS010000186.1:0-5754 GCA_035472915.1 Thermoanaerobaculia bacterium | reverse complement strand
TGGTCCCTCGCCTCCGATTGCTCCCCACCCCGCCTCGCGGCGACGCAGTTACCTTCGGCTTCCAGGCCGGAGAGCGTATGCCTGGAGAGGACTTGCGCCTCTATACGTGTGCGCTTGCGGGCGCACTAGCCCAGGCCAACGCCCTGGGATCCGGGAGACCGAAAAATATCATGCGGCCTGAAGGGCCGCGCTAGCTGACGGCAAGAAGATAACCAGGCAATCCGCACCGGCGATCAGCCCTTCTGCCGCAATAGAAACCGCTGCAACTTCCCCGTCTCCGTGCGCGGCAAGCTATCCACGAACTCGACTCTCCGAGGGTATTTATAAGGCGCGATGTGCAGCTTGACGTGCTCCTGGAGCTCCTTAATCGTCTCAACACCGGGCGTGGCTCCGGGGTTGAGGACCACGAACGCCTTCACGATCTGGCCCCTCACCTCGTCCGGCACTCCGACCACGCCACATTCCCTGACTTTGGGGTGATGGAGCAGAATGCTCTCCACCTCCGGACCCGCAATGTTGTGGCCTGCCGAGACGATCATGTCGTCGGTCCGCGCCTGGTACCAGAAGTGGCCGTCCGCGTCGCGAAGATAGGCGTCGCCCGTCAAGTTCCAGCCATTCTGCACATATTGCTGTTGGCGCTCGGGATCGGCGAGGTAGCGACAACCGGTGGGGCCGATGACGGCGAGCCGGCCGATCACTCCGGGCGGCACCTCCTCGCCATTGTCGTCAACCACCTTGGCCTCGTAGCCCGGAATGGCCTTGCCGGTGGACCCTGGGAGGATGTCGCCATCGGAGGTGCTGATGAATTGATGCAGCATCTCGGTCGAACCAATGCCGTCGATGATTTCAATGCCCGTCGCGTTTCGCCAGGCTTCGAACGTCGCGGCGGGCAGCGTCTCTCCCGCCGAGACACAGCGGCGCAAGCTCGTGAGATCGAAATCTCCGGTGAGAGCGACCATGGCGCGATAGGCCGTCGGCACCGTGAAACAGATCGTCGCGCGGTGATCCTGGATTCCTTGCAGGAGAACTGCCGGCGATGACTGTTCGAGGAGCAGCACCGAAGCGCCAAAGCGCAGAGGGGAAAACAGCAGGCCGCCAATGCCATAGGCGAAGGCGAGCGAAGGCGAGCCGCAGAAGATGTCGTCCGCCGTGGGTTTCAGGACGTACCGCGGGAAGCAATCGCTCACCGCCAAGGCGTCGCGATGAAAGTGCAAAGTGGCTTTGGCCTGACCCGTGGTACCGGATGTAAAGAGAATCAGCGCCACGTCGTCCGCGGCAGTATTGCAGGCGGCGAAATCGGCGGGCTTGTTTCGCATCAAGGCTTCGAGCGAGCCTTCACCGCCGTCACCCTGAAAGTGGACGACGCGCGCCCCTTCTCGTGGCAATCCGTCGGCTTGGGTGCGCATCGCCTGCTCGCACTCCGCGGCGATGCGGGCATCGGTAAAAGCGAGGCGGATTTGAGCCTTGTCAGCGATATAGGTGAGCTCACGCATTCGCAGCATCGGCATGGTGGACACGACGACTCCACCTGCTTTCGCGACCGCCAGCCAACAAGCCGCAAGCAGTGGCGTGTTGGGGCCGCGCAGCAGCACCCGGTTCCCCGGGATCAGTCCCAGGTCCTCGACCAACACGTTTGCGATTCGATTCACAGAGGCGTGAAGCTCGCGATAGCTCCAGCGCCCACCCGGGAACAGGATCGCCGTCCGCTCTCCGTCGCCCGCAGCGATCCGGGCGTCAAGAAGCTCAGCGGCGCAGTTCAACCGCGGCGGATAGGCCAGCTCCGGCACGCCGGAGAAGATCATCCGGGGCCACAGCTCCAGAGGCGGCAAGGCGTCCCGACAGAAGGTATCGACGTGAGCGCTGGGCTCGAGGACCTGCGTTTGCGGATCGGCCATGAGGGGCTTTGCAGCAGCCGGCGTCGTTGGGCCGCTGCGGGGACGAGATTATAGCCGTAGAATACTCGCACCTCCCATGATCGAGCTGGCTCCCTTCACACCCACCGATATCGACCGCCTCATCGGTTGGATTCCCTCATTGGAGGCCCTCCAGTTGTGGACAGCGTCCAGCTTCGATTTTCCGCTGACCCGCGAGCACCTGGAGAGACATCTCCACGAGAGCCTCGAGCGCGGCGACCGGCTAATCTTCAAAGCTGTGACTCCAGCGGACGGAAAAGTGGTGGGGCACGTCGAGTTGGGCGCCATCGATCGCCGCAATCAATCGCTTCGCATCGGCCGGGTCCTGGTCGATCCGGAGACCCGAGGGCGCGGACTCGGAGTCGAGATGATGCGCAGCGCCCTGGCTCTCGCCTTCGGGACGCTCCAGATGCATCGGGTGGAGCTTGGAGTCTTCGACGTCAACCCGCGCGCCATCGCCTGCTATGAACGGGCGGGGTTCAGGCACGAGGGCACGCGCCGCGAGTCGTTCCGAGTGCGCGGCGCGCCCAGGAGCTACTGGGGCGAAATCCTCATGAGCGTCCTCGCCTCCGAGTGGGCCGCTCTGTCTCGCTAAATCTCGCAGCCGAGCGTTCGGAGCCCTCTCAGCGATAGGATGGCTCGGGAAGAGAGGGACGCGCACGCATGGAACGGGACGCAGTCATCGTCGGAGCCGGGCCGAATGGCTTGGCGGCTGCTATTGCCCTGGCCCAGGCAGGCTGGTCGGTCGAGCTCTTCGAGGCGGCTGAAACGGTAGGGGGTGGAGTGCGGTCGGCGGAGCTGACGCTTCCGGGTTTCGTGCACGACGTCTGCTCGGCGATCTATCCCCTCACCCTCGGATCACCCTTTCTTTCTCGGCTGCCCTTGGAACGGCACGGGCTGCGGTGGATTCACCCACCTTTCCCGTTGGCGCACCCGTTCGATGACGGCTCGGCCGCCGTTCTCGCCCGGAGCACCAAGGAAACTGGCGAGAGCTTCGGCGACGGCGGTGACGCGCGGGCATGGGACCGGCTTTTCGGGCCTCTCGCGGCGGCTTGGGAGGGACTCGCGCCGGATCTGCTCGCGCCTCTCCACTGGCCCCGGCATCCCTTCCAGATGGCAGGCTTCGGGCTCCGCGGCCTGCGCTCCGCATCCGGGCTCGCCCGCGGGCACTTCAGAGGTTTTCGCGCCCGGGCGCTCTTCGCAGGAATCGCCGCGCATTCGTTTCTTCCCCTGGAGCAGATCCCCACCGCCGCCGCGGGGCTCATGCTGGGCGTCACCGGCCACGCCGTGGGCTGGCCCCAGCCGGTGGGCGGCGCCCAACGAATCCCCGACGCTTTGGCCGGCGTTTTGAAGGAGGCCGGAGGAAGTATCGTCACCGGGCGGCTCGTGCGGTCGGTCGACGAGCTTCCCCGTGCCCGGGCTTACCTGTTCGACCTCACGCCGGCACAGATGCTGCGCCTGGACGGTCTGCGCTGGCCGAGCCGCTACCGGCGCCGGCTGGAGAGGTATCGCTATGGTCCGGGAGTCTTCAAGATGGACTGGGCGCTCTCCGGACCGATTCCCTGGAAAGCTGAGGAATGCCGCCAAGCGGGAACGATTCATGTCGGCGGCACAATGGAGGAGATTGCGGCCTCGGAGCGACTTTCGTGGACAGGGAAGGAAGGGGACCGGCCCTTCGTCCTCGTGGGCCAGGCAAGTGTCTTCGATCCCAGCCGCGCGCCGGCCGGCTCCCACACGGCCTGGGCCTATTGTCACGTGCCCAGCGGCTCGACGGTGGACAAGACGGAGATCGTCGAGCGGCAGATCGAGCGCTTCGCCCCTGGGTTCCGGGACCTGATCCTGGCTCGGCACACGCGGAACACGGCTCAGCTCGAAGCCTACAATTCCAACCTCGTGGGAGGAGACATCAACGGCGGCGCCGCCACCCTCTCCCAACTCTTCACCCGGCCCGTCGCCAGGATCGATCCCTACGCCACTCCCGATCCGCGGGTCTTCCTTTGTTCGGCAAGCACCCCGCCCACCGGAGGCGTCCACGGCATGTGCGGTTACCACGCCGCTAGGTCGGTGCTCAGGAGGAATCAGGGCTTCGCCACCTCGAGCTCCTGATTGCTGAACTGTCTCCTCCATTTCGCCTTCACGTCTTTCCGGCTCCCACGCTCGCCTGCAGACGCCCGGCTTTTACGGCTTTCCTCAGCGCCTCGAAGTCCCGCTCCGTCTGGTCGGCGTAGGCCACGGCGAACTTTGCCAGGGCTCGGTCAAGCACATCGTTGCCGCCCAGGTAGCCCGTGAGGGTGGCGGCATCTCCGGAACGGGCGTGGGCGCGAGCCAGGGCTCGGCCGCACCAGCCGGCGTAGTCGGCGAGCCTGGCAACGGAAATCTTGTCAAGGACGAGGGAAACCTTCATGTCCCGAAGCTGCCGGCAATAATAGCCGCGACCCCTGGCGTCGCGCGACCAGCCGAGAAAGATGTCGCTCGCCGACTGCATCAGACGCTGACCGCGCACCACGCGCTCGCCCTGATTGGAAAAAGGACTCTTGCCCGCAAAGGTCTCCAGCACTGAGGCGCGAGCTTCCTTGATCTGGAGGAACAGGGGATCGTCGCTTTCCGCCAGCAGGAGGGCGACGGCACAGCGGGTGCCGACGCTGCCCACTCCCACCACTTTCATCGCCACGTCCACCAAGCGAAACCGGTCGAAGAGGACTCGGCACTCGGGCGTCAGAGTCTTGCGGAACCGAAGGAGAAAGCCTCGGGCGTCCGCCTCTACGCCGTGACGGGCCTTGGAATGAAAAATCAGTGGCGGATCGTCCTTGATCCGCGGCTCGCTGTCGCGCTTTTCTATGAATTTGGGAAACGCGTGGAACAAGGTGCGCCGTCGCGCTTTCTCCGCCTCGGCGGTAAGACAGCGCTCCACAGAATCCTGGGAGCCGTCGATCGGGGTTTCGAGGTCGAGGCGTACGTACCATTCGTCGAGGGTCCGCATTCCGGCCAGGTGGGCCATCATTTCGCGGTAGGACCGTACCGCGAGCTGGGCCGAGCCGGCGGAGGCCCTGTCGCCGATTCCGGCGTGGCGGCCGGCTACCACGACTCTGGCCGCCAAGCGCTTCAGATCCCACTCCCAGGGAGCCGGCAGGGTCTCGTCGAAATCGGTGATGTCGAAAACGAGGCGGCGCTCCGGCGTCGCGAAGCCGCCGAAGTTGGCGAGATGGGAATCACCGCCCACCTGTACAAGTAACCCGGAAACCGGCGTCGGTGCGAGGTCCACCGCCATGACGGCCGCCGCTCCCCGCAGGAAAGCGAAAGGCGAGGCAAGCATCCGGCCCCAACGAAGGGGCAGCAGCTCCTTGAGGCGGCCATGGCTGTTGGCCCGCAGCACGGCGATCGGGTCCGGCCGGTCCGCAGCCGGCTTCCAAACGCCGTGCGACGAGCGCGGCGCTTTCTTGCGAAGGGCTTTCCCCGCCTTCAAGCGCTCAGCCTTGGGCCGGAGATCCACTGTAAATTCGGTCATGGAGATCCATAGTAAGGGAAATGTGACAGGGAAGCGAACCGGAGAACGAGCAGAGCAAGCAGTCTACCTGTCGATTTTTCGGCCATACACGATCTTCCACTCCATGCGGCCTTGCCCGGACGGCGGCCGAAAACCGGGCCGGCGCCCCAGAGAGCGAAATCCCAGGCGCTCGAAGAACCACCGGGCCGGCTCGTTGTCCTCGTAGACTGTGGCGTGTACCCCCGGCATTTTCCGTCGAGCCACTTCATTCAAGAAAAGCTCAACCAACTGCGTGCCGAGCCTGCAACCCCGCACCGAAGGCAGAAGGTTGATATGGAGCTCGCAGGAAAAATCCTC
>DATIOS010000185.1:0-3369 GCA_035472915.1 Thermoanaerobaculia bacterium | reverse complement strand
AATGGGGTGCCGGCGTGGACTGGCTGCTGCGCCACCCCGAGCTGGCCGAGCTAGATTTCACGCTGACGAACGCCTCCGGCGTGCATGCGATCCCGATCAGCGAACAGATTTTGGGCTACTTACTGGCCTTTGCGCGCGGGCTACCGGCGGCAGTGCGCGCGCAGGATCGCCGCATCTGGCAGCCCGCCAGCCACGGCCAGCGCTCTCATTGAGCAACTCGTCGCAGGTGCGCCCGGCCACGTACTCCATGACGATGAAGAATTCGCCCTGTTCTTCGAGCAGGTCGAAGACCGTCACGATGTTCGGGTGGTGCAGGCGTGCCTGGGTCCGCGCCTCGGCGAAAAACCTATCCTTGAACTCCGGCTGCTGTGTCAGCTCCGGCGCCAGCTCTTTGATTGCTACCTGGCGTCCCAAATGGTCGTGGATGCCGCGGTACACGACTCCCATTCCGCCCCGCCCGAGCATCTGCTCGATCCGGTACGGGCCTACATGCGTCTTCACGGTGTGTCTCCTTGTTTCCGGGGCTCGCCAGAGACCTTTCCCGGCAACCGCCTGAACGCCTTCCTGCCCGCGGCAATGGCGTTGAGCAGGGGCTCGCCGGTTACGTAGTGACCGTGCCCGTCGATCAGCGACAGATAGCGTTTGCGCCCGTCGCGATCGACCAGGAGGATGGTGAACGGACTCTCCCAAAGGCCGTCGTCGCGGGAGGCGGAGGCTAGGTCGGCCCAGCTCAACGTCCATTCCGCCGCCTTTCCCTTGTGGCGGAATGCGATTCCTTCATGCGTCAGTTGCAACTGCCCCTCCGCCCCGTCGCCGAAGCCCTTGCCGATGATCGCCAACCGCGCCGGGAACGCCGCGCTGGGACGCTCGTCGATGGCAGCATCGCCGCCGGGCGCGGCGGCCGGCGGCCCGGGCACAGCCGGCCGGCTCGGCGCCACCGAGGGGGCGGGCACCACCGGCGAGCTGGACGCGGCTGGCTGGCTCGGCGCTTCAGGGCTAGCTTGCTTCGCCGCCGCCTTTTCCTTCAGCTCGCGAGCGCGAGCGGCGAGGTCAGGCGGCAGGCCCTCCTCGCGGAGAAGACGGTCGGCCCTGTGCTCGGCGATCCGCAACTGCCATTCGTTCCCGTCGATCAGCAAGTCGGTGATGCGCAGGATCTCGGCCTTCCAGGCGTTCACCTCGTCGTCGCTGGGCGGCGGCATCCCGGCGGCGACCTCCTGTTCTTGCGGTTTGACTGTGGTCGCTTCTCTCGGCGGGGCGGCCCTCGATCCGGAAGCGACGGGACGGACGTGCAGCAGCTCGGGGCGCGCGGCCAGGCCACGGAGCCAGCCGAGGAGCGCGGGGGAGGAGCGCAGCGAATCGGTCACCGCGCGCAACGTCTCCGCCTTCGCCTCGGCCACCACGACGCCGGGCGAGAGCACAAAGGGACCCAGCAGGAAGAGCTCCGGAGCTCCCCGCGGCGGCCCGTCAGTCAGCGCCAGCCGGAGGGTGGCCGAAGCCACCCGTGTTCCCTCGCGTTGTGGCGTCTCAACGCGCAAGTCCCACCAGAGCGGCAAGACGTCGGAACCCGGCTTGGCACAGATGACGCCGAAGGCGGCGGGGCCGGGCGAGGCCAGCCCGCCGTGGCAAACTACCACTCCGGCGTCCCACGCGCGCGCCAGCAGGATCTCCTCGATCGCCCGACTTTCGCCGGCGGACAGCGAAGCGCCACATCGGTCGGCGAAGCGCAGGACGACGCTGGAGTCGCGGGCGCCAGTCGCGATGGCCCGCGCCGGGAGGGGTCCGACCCCGACGGCGACAGCCAGCAGCGCCGCCCCCACCAGGGTCCCCGCCCGGGGCACGCCCCTCGTTTCGCGCGTTCGATCCCTGCCGGTTGTCCTCGGATCGATCAATCCTCTCTCCTTAGCTCGCCACAGCCCAGCTGGCTCACGGCTGCGTATACGCCAGGTGCTTCTGCCGCAGACCGGCGAGGATCGCTTCGCTCTCCGGTCCGTTCGCTTCGGTCGCCTGGCAGGTCCGCCTCATATCGTCGAGCTCCCGCTTCATCCAGGACCCGTCCTCGGAAGGCTCCGGCAGAGTGTCCGAGAGATCCCGGGCAGCGAGATAGAGGGGGTCCGAAAGCGAGCAATGCCGGTCGATCACCGTCTCTTCGAAGCGGGATTGCAGGGACCTGAACCGGCTCCGGAGCGCCTCCCCGCTCGGCGACAACTTCACCGCCGCCCCGCTGCCCTTGGGCGGCGCGGAATCCGGAGATCCGTCGGCCCACCGGACGGCCAGCCCGACGGCGCTGGCCATCGCCAACACAGCCAGGCCCACAGCGACGGCGGCACGCGGCACGCGGCGCGGTTCGCTCGGCGGGCGGGCCGGGGCGCCCTCGGCCGGCGCTTCGGAGCGCCGCGCCCGGCGGAAAGCGAGCCGCATCTCGCCGGCGTCGGCGAAGCGCCGTTGAGGTAGGTCGCTTTTCGCCCGGAAGGCGACCGCCTGAAGCCGCGGTACCGGTATTCCCAGCGTGGCGAGAATCTCCTCCAGCATCTGGCCGAGCGCGTAGGCGTCGGTCGTGCAGCCGAGGAGGCCGCCCGCCGCCTGCTCCGGCGCGGCGTAACCAGGCGTGTAGGCCTTGAGCCCCTGCCCGCCTGCGCGGCGGGCAATGCCGAAATCGATCAGGACCGGCCGTGGGCCTTCTGGAGAGGGGGCTACCAGCACGTTGTCGGGCTTCAGGTCGAGGTGCAGAAAGGGGGACGCGCGGTGGTGCAGATAGTCGACGGCGCCGAGCACCTGGTCGAACAGGTCGAACACCGAATCGGGTGTCCCGGCGTGGCGGCGCACCCAGGCGTCGAGCGGCTCGCCCTCGACTTTCTCCATCAAAAGGCAGACGCGCTGCTGCGGATCGAAGTGGCAGCGGCGGAAGGTGACGACGTTCGGATGGCGCAGCTCACGCAGCATCCGTGCCTCGTCGGCGAAGGCGGCGCGGACGGACGGCAGCGCGCTCATCTCGGCGTTGAGGCGCTTCAGGATCAACCGCTCCGGCAGGGCGCCGGCCGCGTCCTCAACCTCGAAGATCTCCGAGCCCAGTGTATTCGCATCAGGCGACCGTCGCAAAGCCCGACGTAGATATCGTTGAACGTCGGTATGTACAGGGCCGTGCCCCAGACGTTCTTCCCGTCCGGAAAGAAGCGGGGCACCCAGGTCTTCCCGTCATCATCCGTGATGTAGAGTTGGCCGCCTGCGATTGCGAACGTTGATCCGTTGTCGGCCGTGTAATGGAGCGGCGGGTAGAACGCGCACTTCTCATCGTCCGACCCCGGCGGGAGGCGGCGCTCGACGGGACCCGCCGTGCCGCCGCTCTCCGACCAGGCCGGCGTCATATGCGCA
>DATIOS010000184.1:0-8854 GCA_035472915.1 Thermoanaerobaculia bacterium | reverse complement strand
CTGGCCGGAGGCAACGTTTCCTCCATCGGCCCCATGGACGCCCTCTACAAGCTGTTCGTCGAGGATCAGGTTGTGGTGCTCAAGGCCCATCCGGTCAACGTTTTCCTGGGGCCGCTCCTGGAAGAGGCGTTCCAGCCGTTGATCGAGCGCGGCTTCTTCCGTGTCGTCTATGGCGGCGCCGGCGAAGGGGCCTACCTCTGCCGTCACTCGGGGGTCGACGAGATTCACATCACCGGCTCGGACAAGACCTACGAAGCGATCGTCTTCGGCCCCGGCGAGGAGGGACAGCGGCGCAAAGCCGCGAACGAGCCGGTGCTATCGAAACGATTCACCGCGGAGCTGGGCAACGTCAGCGGTGTGATCGTGGTGCCCGGCCCCTGGAGCGATGGGGACCTCGCGTATCACGCTCAGAACCTGGCCACCATGCTCACCAACAACGCTGGCTTCAATTGCAACGCCAGTCGGGTCATCGTGCAGCACGCCGCCTGGCCGCAGCGCCAGGCCCTGCTCGCCAAAACCCGGGAGGGCCTCGCCCAGGTGCCGGTACGCAAGGCTTACTATCCTGGAGCGGTCGACCGTTTCGAAACCTTTCTCGCCGCTCATCCGGAGACCGCCGAAACCTTCGGCTCCCGCTCCGGCGACAAGCTTCCGTGGGTGCTCATTCCCGGCCTCGACCCGGCGAAGAGAGACGACGTCTGCTTCACCACCGAGGCCTTCTGCGGCATCTTCGGCGAAACCGCTCTGGAGGCCACGACGGTGCCCGAGTACGTCGACAAGGCCGTGGCCTTCTGCAACGACACACTCTGGGGAACGCTCAACGTCACGCTGATCGTGCATCCCGAGTCACTGAAGGATCCGGACGTCGCCCGCGCCGTCGACCGCGCGATTGCCAATCTGCGCTACGGCACCGTCTCCATCAACCACTGGGCGGCCGTGGGCTACGGCCTCGTAGTCACGCCCTGGGGTGGCTTCCCGGGCTCGACGGCGCAGGACATCCAATCCGGTACGGGCTGGGTCCACAACACGCTGATGTTCGACCGCATCCAGAAGACGGTGGTACGCGCGCCGTTCCGCGTCTTCCCCAAGCCCGTCTGGTTCGCCACCCACAAGACGGCCAACCTCCTGGCTCCCAAGCTGAGCCAGTTCGAGGCGGCGCCATCGTTGGCAAAGTTGCCAGGGATCCTGTCGCTGGCGATGCGGGGCTAGAGGCGGCCCGTCTTTACTGTCCGTCGGAAACCAGCGCCGTGGTCGTCACTACGATCTGCTCGGCCGGCTTCTCGTCCTTGCAACCGTAGACGAAAACCGGAGTGCCCTTGGGCACCATCCGCGGTAGGCGCACGGAGGCGAACATGGGAACGCGGATGCAGCCGTGGCTCGCGGGATAGGCCGGGACGTCGAGGCTGCCGTGGATGGCGATGCCGCCCACGATGTACAGCGGGTTGTACATTTCGCCAAGCGGGCTGGTCTTCCACCCGGCGGCCGTGGAGAAAACTTCCAGATGACCGCACGGGGTGATGGCGTGGGTCTCCGGGTAGCCTTTTTCGTGGAACGTCTTGCCGCTGCCTGAAGAGATGGGGAGGATGTTTCCCACCCTCCCATCGCCATCTACCAGGAAGAGCACCTGGCGGGCGAGGTCAACCTCGAGGTGTGGCCCGCCAAGCTCGCGCGGCCTGGGCGGCGCCGCGGTCAGGAGAGCGTTGTACTCCGCCCGGGTGAGCACTCCCGTGACCTTCGCGTGCTGGAGCTTCTGGAAAGCGATGAGGGCCTGGCGGCTCACCCCGTCCCACACGCCGTCGATCGGCCCCGTCCAAAACCCGAGATTGGCGAGCCGCTGTTCGGCCTGGCGGATCTCAGGCTTGGCGAGGGAGCGCTTGCTGGCTGAGCTGGCGGCGCAGAGAGGCAGGGCCACGGCTACGACTAGCACGGCGAGGACGACGGAACGGCGGTGCGGCGACATCGGAGTACCCCTCTCCACCCCTGAACGGCCCGCAGCGGCGGGCCGCAGTCATCAATAATACCTCTACGGTCCGCCGATGGGCTCAAGCAAAAGCAACGCCAACAATGCCGCCCGCTCTGGCATGCGGTCGACCAGCACGTGCTCGTGGAGGGCGTGGGCGCCGTCTCCCACCGCGCCGAGGCCGTCCAGGGTGGGGACGAAGCGGCTGGTAAGGCTGCCGTCGGAGGCGCCGCCGGCCGTTCCTTCGCCGAGAGGAATCCCCAGATCCCCAGCCAGGCGGCGAGCGGCCTCCCAGAGGATCCGGTTGCCGGGCGTGGCTTCGAGGGGCGGCCGGTCGATCCCCCCGAGAACTTCCAGTGTGGTGCCCGGCGTCAGCGGTGCGAGGCCGAGAACCGTACGCTCCAGCCGTACCGCGTCCTCGGTGGCGAGAACCCGGATATCCAGCTCCGCCCGGGCCTCGGGAGCGACGACGTTGGCCCGCAGGCCGCCGGAGACGACGCCGACGTTGACGGTAATTCCCCGCTCGGGATCGGCCAGCTCGTAGAGCCGCTGGATGACCCGCGAGAGCTCCAGGATGGCGCTCGCCCCCTTCTCCGGATCGAGCCCCGAGTGGGCGGCGCGCCCCTGGATTTTGATGGTGAAGCGCAGCGAGCCCTTGCGCCGGGTCTTGAGCTTTCCCTCGGGCCCCAGCGAGGGCTCCAGCACGAAGACCCGGCGCATGGACCGCGCCGCCTTCTCCAGCCGGGGAATCGACTCGAGACTGCCGATCTCCTCGTCGGAGTCGATGAAAAAGGCGGGCGTCACCTCGGGGGTGAGCCCCAGGTCGCGCAGTGCCCGCAGGGCAAAGATTCCCTGCACCAGCCCGCCCTTCATGTCGTAGACGCCGGGACCGGTAAGCCAGCCGTTAGTCACCGCAACGGGCATTTGCTCGACGGTCCCGGTGGACCAGACGGTGTCGCAATGGCCGAGAAGCAGCTGCGCCGGCGCGCCACGCCGGCGCGTTCTCGGCACGGCCCAGAGCTGGCCGCCCGTGCACCGCCCCGGCCAGCGGCGGACGCGAAACCCAATGGTTTCCAGCTCTCCGGCGAGGCGGGCGAAAACCGGCTCCTGCGACGCCGCGTCGAGCGACGGCGACTCCAGGCGGGCGAGGTCGAGAAGGAGGTCGGCCATCTCCTCCGTTCGCGCTCGGAGGTGGGCCAGGATGCGCTGTGCCGTGCCGGTCACGCGGGAATCCTAGCGGATTGCTGTCAGAGGATCGGAATGGGCTCTGAGCCCGCGGTCCGAGCCGGGGCTCAGGTGCTAGACTTATCAGTGCTCTGGTCCTCACTCGGAGCTCATCTCTCCAGGAGCGTAGATGGATCCCAGTCCCCAAGAGTTCGACCGTCCTAAGCCGCCGGACGATCTGGTCCAGGCTTGTGCCACCGGCGAGGGCGTGGCCTACATCGGAGCCGGCCTGAGCGCCGGGGTGGGCTTCCCCACGTGGCAGATCTTCGTGCATGGACTGCTGGCCTGGGCCGTGGAAGCGAGTCTGGTGGCTCCCGATCTCGCCGAATCTCTCCGTGTCGCCGTAGATACCGGTGACGTCGATCCGGTGGCGGACGAAGTCGTCAGCGCTGCCATGGAGCGCAATCGGCCGGCACTCTATGAATACCTGCAACGGGTCTTTCTTCGTCCCATGGACTGGGCTCGCTTCCCTGCCTCGCGCGTGCACTCCGTCCTCGCGGACATCCCCTTCTCCGCGGTGCTGACGACGAACTTCGACAACCTCCTGGAAGCGACATACACAGGCCGGAGAGCCCCTGTCTTCACCCCGAACCGGCCTGAGCCACTCCTCGACTCCATCAGCAAGCGCGAGTTTTTCATCCTGAAGTTGTATGGCACGCTCGACCAGCCTGAGAGCGTGCTCGTCGCACCGGCGCAGTACAAGGAGGTAGTGACCGGAAACCTGCCTTTCTCTCAGTGCATGGAGACTCTCTTTTTCTCCCGGACGCTACTTTTCATCGGCGCCAGCCTGGAGGGGATCGAAGCCTATCTCGACGGCATCTCCCTGCCCACCAGTGTGAAACGCCGGCACTACGCTCTCGTCGCCGTCAACGGCCGGGGTTGGGAGGCCAAGGCGCGGGTACACGAGCGGCGCTACGGCATCCGGGTGATTCCCTACACGCCGACCGAGGGATATCTGCAGGTATTGGATTTCCTCAGCCAGCTAAGGGACCGGGTCGACGTGTTCCAGGGACGTATCCTGGCCGCTGACTTCTCCGATCCCGGCTCGGTAACGCAGGCCGCTCCCCTCAAACGTATCCTCCTCGAGAATATCGGTCCCTTCGAGTTCCTGGATCTCGACCTCCAGCCACGCTGGAACATCCTACTTGGAGACAACGGCACTGGGAAATCGACGATCCTCCGCGCCATCGCGATGGCAATTGTCGGCAAGGATGCCCAAGCCTTCGCCAGCCGAGTAATCCGCAGCGCTCAGACGACTGCTTGTATTACGTTAGAGACGGAACGGAACACCTACCGGGCCCTCGTCCGCAGCCGCACCTCCGGCGAAGATGCCGATTTCCAGTGCATCCCGGGCCGGCCGCTAGAAGCCGAAGGTTGGCTGGCCCTGGGCTTTCCTCCCTTGCGCACGGTGAGTTGGGACCGTCCCAAGGCTCCGGAGAGCGAGGTGCACGGCCGGCCGACTCCGGGCGACCTCCTTCCTCTGGTCACAGGTGCCCCCGATCCCCGGCTGGACAAACTGAAGCAATGGATCGTCAACCTGGACTATTGGATCAAGGACGAGCGCAGTCGCACGGGGAGCGGCGGACGCTACGAGCGGCTCCTCCACACCTTTTTTCGAGTCGTGGGCGAGCTTACCGAGGGTCTGCAGATCGAATTCAAAGAAGTCAAGCCGCAGACCAACGAGGTCACCATCCTGACCGCCGACGGCGAGCTGCCTCTGGAGGCGGTCAGCCAGGGAACCGCCTCGCTGATGGGCTGGGTTGGAATCCTGCTCCAACGTCTCTACGAGGTGTTCGGCGACGACGAGGATCCGACTCAGCGGTCCGCCTTGGTGCTCATCGACGAGATCGATGCCCATCTTCATCCCGGCTGGCAGCGCACTTTGGTGCAGAAACTGAGCACGCTCTTCCCCAATGTCCAGTTCATCGCCACCACGCATTCGCCACTTATAGTCGCCGGTATGCCGCCGGAGCAGATCTTCTGTTTCATCCGCGAGGAGGAAGGTCGCGTGGTCCGGATGCCGGTCGACGCCGAGATGAGTCTCGGCCGTGCCGACCAGATCCTGACCAGCGACCTATTCGGCCTTCACACAACGGTCGATCCGGTGACGGAAGGAGCGATGGACAGATACCGGGAGCTCCTCGGTAAACGCGAGCGAACCCCGGAAGAAGAGGAGGAGTTCTGGCCGCTGCACCGGGTCCTCCAGGCGCGAATCCCAGTGTCGCGGGAGACGCCGGTCGAAAGGCAAGCCCAGGAGCTGCTTCAGGCCCTGCTCCAGGAGCAGGTGGGGGACCTCTTCCCCGAAGCGCAGGGGGACGTTCTGGACCGCGCTGAGAAACTGCTGATGGAGCTCCAGAAGCAGAGCGGGCGCGCGTCGTGATCCGGGTGAGCTTCGATCCCGAGCAACTGCCGGCTGACAAGAAAGCCGAGTGGGACGCCTGGTTGCAAAAGTCGGAAGCGGCGACCGCGGCGGTGATCGACGCCTGGGAGACCTGGAAGGAGACCGCGCAGCCGGGCGACAAGTTCAAAGCCGACTTCGACGAGGCGGTCTGGGGAGAGCTGAAAAACTGGCTCCTGGAGAACGTCTTCCACGGCAAGTGCGCCTACTGCGAGACGCCGAAGAACCGCTCGCAGTTTCATGCCGAGCACTTCCGCCCCAAAGGGCGCGTCACCTACCGGACCGGAGGCCGGAAGACTCTGAAGCGGGGGACGTGCAAAGACGCCTCCGGTCAGACGATCGAGCATCCAGGCTACTTCTGGCTGGCCTATCACTGGTGGAACCTGTTGCCGAGCTGTCCTCTCTGCAACGCCGTCGAAGGCAAGAAGGACCAGTTTCCCATCGCTGCTCCTACGGGACATATATTGCTCCACCCCGTCGCTCAAGGAACACAGACCTCATGGCGCGGACAACCCCGTCCAAGCAAAAGGTGGCAGGGGTTCTACTATCTGGACCCGCGAGACTTGGACTCGTTGGAATCACCCCTCCTCTTGCACCCCTATTCCGACGAGGAGCCCTCGGAGCATCTCGTTTTCGCCTTTGATGGCAGCGTAAGTGCAAGAGAGGGGAGCGCCAAGGGCGTCAACTCCATCGAAGTTTTCGATCTCAACGCTAGCGACCTGCGCACCGCCCGTCAGCAGGCGCAGGAAGCTGCCTGCAACGCCTTCGTGCTCGCTCTGGGCCAATTCGGAGCCGATCCCGAGAGTCGGGCCGCCGCCGCCCAAGTGATAGAGGACAAGTTCACCTCTCAGAAAAGTGCCTACTCCTCTGCGGTCCGGGATCATCTCCTTCTGTTTCGGAAGGTGATCGGCCGTTCCTAGTTGAAGACTGAGCGGCGCCTACTCTCCCGACGCCGCGGGCCGGACAGCGGCCTCGTCGTCGAGACCCCGCCAAGTCTCTTCGCTCTCGTCGAAGATGGGCAGGGACGGCATGCGGCCGCGGGCGGCGTTGATGTGCCAGCCCCAGAGGAGGACCCACTTGAGGTAGGTGCCGTAGGACTGGAGCATGCAGAAGACGAGGCCATGCATGCCGTCGAGGATCCCGAGCTGGAAAAAGTAGGTGCGGAAGAAGCGCCAGATGGAGCGTCCGAAGATCTCCATGAAGCCGGACTTCTTGCGCTCCTTCCAGTTCTGCGCCGCGCCCCAGAAGCTGTACTTCTCGATCCGCCGGACGTACTCGTCCAGCGTGTCGGCCATGTAGTGCTCCATGGGATTGCGCAACACCGGCGCCGGACCGCGGGTCATCATGTCGGCGTGCACCCGGCGGTTGGGGTAGCGGGCCGAGCCGTTGCGCACCAGCCGCACCACCTGGTCGTGCTGCCAGCCGGAGAAGCGGATGACGCGGTCGAGGAAGTAGACCCGCCGGTTGATGGTGTAAGCCTCCTGCTTCGGCCCCGCCGCGAGCAGCTCTTCGATTTCCCGCTGCAGGGCCGGCGTGCAGCGTTCGTCGGCGTCGAAGATGAGGATCCAGTCGTTGGTCACCTGGTCCATGGCCCAGTTCTTCTGCGACGCCGAGCCGAAGTAGGTGCGCTGAAAGAAGCGGACTTTGTCGTAACCGCGGCAGATCTCGGGCGTCCGGTCGGTCGAGAAGGAATCGACCACCAAAATCTCGTCGCACCACAGGAGCGATTCGATGCAGGCGGCGATGTTCGCCTCCTCGTTGAAGGTGGTGACGATCGCCGACACGGCGGGGCGGGGAGAACGGAATTTGGCTCGCGCGGACATACAGATCTCCTCGGTGTCCTGGGACAAGGAACCGGGGTGCAAGCCTATCAGAGGGCCTGCTAGAATCCCCGCCGTTCTCAAACGATGGTCCGGCTTTTGGAGGGCGGTCTTTGCGCTCGTACGTCGTTTTTCTGGTGCTACTGGCGGTGAAGCTCTTCTCGCGCCTCTTCTACCGCCTCGAACCGCATTGGATCGGCGAGGTGCCGCCGGAGCCGTGGCGGAACATTCGCCTGACGGCCATCCTCAACCACACCAGCCTCTACGAGGCCCTCTTCACCGGCGTCTGCCCCAATCACTTCCTCTGGCGCCTCGCCCGCCACGGCGTCGCTCCCATCGCTGAAAAGACGGCGAAGCGGGCGGTGGTGGGGCGCTTCTACAGCTTGGTGGCCGCCCGGGTCATCTCCATCACCCGCGAGCGCGACGAGACCTGGAGCCAGGTGCTCCGCGAGATCGATCCTGACGCCATGGTGGTGCTGCTGCCCGAGGGGAGGATGAAACGGGCCACCGGCCTCGACGCTCAAGGCAAGCCGATGACCGTGCGCGGCGGCATCGCCGACATCCTCGAAGCCTTGAACGAAGGGCGGATGCTCGTCGCCTACAGCGGCGGATTGCACCACGTGCACACCCCGGGCGAGCGGTTTCCCCATCTGTTCAAGACCGTCCGCATCGGACTGGAGGCGGTGGACATCGCCGAGTATCGTGAAGCTCGCTTGGCGGAAGGCGGCGCCAAGGGGTTCCGCCGGGCGGTGGTCCACGACCTCGAGCGGCGGCGCGACCTGGTCTGTCCCCCTCTCGAAGCTCTCAACTCTCCCTAGGCGCAGCCGAGAAAGGGTGCTGGATGGGTAGGTTGGCGCGCAGGATCTTCAGCCTGGCGGGAGACGAGAAGGCCTTGCTTCGCTCGCTGGCCAACCAGCCCGATGGCCCCCTGCGGCGGCGGCTCGAGGCGATCGGCCGCAGCTTCAGCGCCGGGTGCCATGCCGCGCTGGAGGACCCGCGGCCCGGCCTCCTCGCCGCGCGGCTGGCCGGAGTCGAGCCGGAGCTTCAGGGCTTCGCCTACGAGGGGGCGGGTCTGGGCCTCGCGCTGCTCGATGTCGTGACGCTCAGGCGCCGCCACCGCCTGCGGGACTTCATCGCCGGAGCGGGCTCACCCCAGACCTACATGCTCCACGTGGGTTCGGGCTGGGTGATGGGCCGTCTACCCGTTTCCCAGCAGCGATTCCTCGCCGGTCTCGATCCCGTGTTGCGCTGGTTCGCATTCGACGGCCTCGGCTTCCACGACGCCTTCTTCCACAGCCGGCGGATCGTCGAGCGCGCGCTGCCGCCGCGCCGGATCTCCGGCTTCGCCCTGCGGCCCTTCGACGCCGGCGTGGGCCGCCGGCTGTGGCTCTTTCCGGGTCATGACGTACCCTCGATCGCCCGGCTCGTCGCCGCCTTTCCCGCCGGCCGCCAAGC
>DATIOS010000183.1:0-2425 GCA_035472915.1 Thermoanaerobaculia bacterium | reverse complement strand
GGTGTTCTCGGGGTTGACGGCCGCCTGCCGGCGAGCCAGCGTGCCCACCAGCCGCTCACCGGACTTGGTGAATGCGACCACGGAGGGAGTCGTGCGGGAACCCTCGGAGTTGGGGATGACGACCGGCTCGCCGCCTTCCATGACGGCGATGACCGAGTTGGTCGTCCCCAGATCGATTCCTACGGTCTTAGGCATATGTCGCTGTTCCTCCAGGTGGGATGGATTTGAGATTGGAAGTGATTACATTTGATCTTGTTCCCCTCTCGAGGGGCCCTAAAACCAGCTACCGCCTACGCTTTAGGCGATGGCGATCTACGAGCTCGACCCGGTCGACCGCATCGCCGTCGCGGCCGTCGGAGAGCCAGGCCAGCGCCGGTTCTTCCTCCTCGCCACCGGCTCGGGCCGCACTCTCACCCTGGGCTGCGAGAAGTCCCAGATCCAGGCCTTGATCGTGCGGCTCCACCAGATGCTCGAGGCCCAGATGACAGGTGACGTCTCCGCCAGCGGGGAAGGTGGGGCGGAGCGCCGGATGGGGAGGCTCGAATCATCGTCGACCGAGGCCGCGAGCGACGCGGCGCCCGGGGAGCCCGAGTGGCAGATCGGCGAGATGGGCCTGGGCTACCACGACGCCCGACGCATGTTCGTCCTGGTGGCGAGCCAGGCCGCGGTGGGCGAATCCACGGAGGCGACCGAGGCCAGCGACGCGCCGAGTGTCCGCTTCTGGCTCAGCCCCGACCAGGTGATCGCGTTCTCGAAGCAGGCCGAGTCCGTGCTCTCGGCGGGGCGCCCTCTGTGTCCCCGGTGCGGTCTGCCGATGGACCCTGCCGGCCACCCATGCCCGGTCATGAATGGCGCGCGGCCCATCTTCTGAGTCCGCCGAGCAGCTCCTCGTCGGGCTGCGCGACTTCAAGATCCTTGGTCTCCTCCATGGGGCGTCGAACTACACCTTCCTGGCGCGGCTCGGCCCCCACCCGCCATCCGGGCTGCGCGCGGTGTACAAGCCGGCGCGGGGCGAGTCGCCGCTGTGGGACTTCGAGGCCGGGACGCTGTACCGGCGGGAGGTTGCGGCCTACGAGCTGAGCAAGGTGCTCGGCTGGCCGAGCATTCCCCCCACCGTCGTGCGGGAAAACGCGCCTCATGGAGTCGGCGCCCTCCAACTCTTCATCGAAGCCGATCGGCGACACTTCCTGGGCGAGAGCACGACAAGAGAGGACGTGTGGATCCGGGTCGCCCTCTTCGATGTGATCGCGAACAACGCGGACCGCAAGTCGGGGCACTGCCTGTTTGATGAGCAGGACAAGGTGTGGGTCATCGATCACGGCCTCACGTTCCATGTCGAGAACAAGCTCCGTACAGTGATCTGGGATTTCTCGGGCCAGCCGCTGCCCGACGAGCTGTGCGGCGACGTTGAGCACGCTCTGATCGAGCTCGAACGCGGCCCCCTCGGCAAGACCATGAGTGCGATGCTCAGCCCGGTCGAGGTGCGCGGGCTCAAGCGTCGGCTGCGCGGCGTGATCGATCCTGCCTGGCGATTCCCGGAGCCGACGTCGGCGTGGTCGATCCCGTGGCCTCCGGTGTAACGAAACTGCTTCTGCTATCGTTCCGGCGCTTCATGCACTTCAAGGGGACTGGTCCCGCCGAACTCAGAGCTGCCGGGTGAGTTCGCAGGGGGCCCTACGGCTTCGGCTGGCTCCAGCCGCCATCATGCTGGCCGCCGCAGCCTCCAGCCTGTTTCTCTTCACCCACGCGCCGATGGTGCGGGCCGACTGCGGTGGGACAGCCAGCGGCGCAACGCCCTGCCCCACCCCGACGCCGGTGAACGCGTTCCTTTCTCTTGATGTCACCGCCGGCGGCGCGAACACCGTGATCAACGTGACCGGCGGCCAGTTCCTCCCCAACCAGCAGCTGTCGCTCTACTGGGACTCGACGAGCAAGCCGGCCGGGTCGGCGACCGCCGACAGCGGCGGCAGCTTCAACACACGGATCAAACCCTTCTCCGGCGACAGCCCCGGGCTGCACAAGCTGTGCGCCAGCGTGCAGCCGAATCCGTGCGCAAACTTCACGCTGCAAGGGCCGGTCACGTCTCCGTCTCCCTCGCCCACTCCCTCCGAGTCGCCGTCACCCAGCGCAACTCCGACGTTTACCGCATCGCCGAGCTCGTCCCCGGTGGCGGCCACGCTCAACGGATTCGACGTGATCTCGAAGCCTCCGTTCGTGTTCCTTCCCATCGCGGGTGCGGCCGCGATCGCCCTGGCGCTTGGGTTCTGGCTGTACACGGTGATCCGGCGGCCGCGCGCGGTGGCGCTGCCGGCGGCCGCGGTGGTCCACCGCGCGACGCGGCCGGATTACTCGGCGGGATTCGGCACCCCGCCGGCCTCGACGACCGCGGAACCCGAACCGTCGGCCTGGCCCGAGGCTCCAGCCC
>DATIOS010000182.1:0-5657 GCA_035472915.1 Thermoanaerobaculia bacterium | reverse complement strand
GTGCGCTGCGAGGCGAAGTCGTCCAACCGGAAGGTTCCCGAAGTGCCGGCGTCGACGCCGGCAACCGCGCCCCAGCGGGCGTAGTTGATCGTCAGGGTGTCGTTGTTCAGCCCCGTAAGCCCCGTCTGAGGCCGGCCGTCGACCCAGATATCGAGCCGGCCGTTGTTGGCTCCCGAAGCGGTCGCCTTCGCCCAGTTGATCTCGATCGACCGCCAGGCATTGGCCAGTGGGATGGGGGTCGCGATCTGCGACTCGGTTCCCCCGTTGAGTCGGGCGAAAGCGGTGAGCTGCTTGACGCCGGCCGCCTGCCCCACGGACAGGCGCAGCACGGCGTTGCCGGTGATCGTGGGCGGCACCGGATCGGCGCCGTCATAGGCGACGAACAGATCGAACTGATCGCCGTCGGCCATCGTCAGGGTGCGCGGGTTGAAGTAGAAGCGCACCCGGTACGTGGGCTCGGCAGCCGGATGGCTGCTCTGCACGAAGGCGGGATTCCGGTTGGGAGTCGCGACGTCGATCTCGAGTCCCTGGCTGCCGGCGAAGCGGGCCGAGCCGCCGTTGCTGGGCACGCCGGGGCGGACCGTGAGGGTGCCCGCCAAGAGACCGGGCGTTGCCGCCAGGCTCAGACTCAGCGCGACAAGAAGGGAACGCTGCATATTCACCATGAATGCTCTCCTCGTTACTGCCAAGTCAGGTCATTGCCACGCACTGAGAGTGCCGGTCTCGAAGCTATCGTTGAAAATCACCGACGCACCGGAAGTGAACGCCAGACAACTCGGGTTGCCGCCGGCCGTCGTCACCACGTAACTGCTCATCCGCGAGGCCTCGCGGCCAGGCTGGACGCCAAAGGCGAAACCGGTCCCGAAGCTCAGGGCGATATCGCCAAAGCTGCCGTTGACCAGATGGCAGTAGCTCATGATGGTACCACTGTGAGCTCCCGCCGGTCCGGGCAGGATCTGGCTGCCGGCGTAGCAGGCGCCATGGGTGTCGGTCTCACCGGAACGGCACTGATCGATCGGGCTCGCATTGCCGATGCCATTGTAGCAGTGAGAGTGCGGAGAATTGAAGTTGTGGCCGATCTCGTGAGAAACCGCCATGATGTCCCACATCACCGTCGGGCTGTTGATGTTGAACTGGCCCGTGAGACTGGCCGTGAAGCCGTAGCCGCCGCCCCAGGGCGTCGACTCCGCCCCCAGTGCGGGACACGACGTCGCAGCTTGGCTATTGAACGGCGCGCTGCACAGCACGCCGACCCAGGCGATGCCGCCGCCGAGATTCTTGCCGCTCATGAAATGCGCGGTGGTCCTGGAGACCCCGGTCCGGTTCTGGTTCCAGTACTTGCCGAACTCCATCAGGCCGCAGAGCGTGTCGGTCTGGGTCCAGGGATCGCTGGCCGTCGTCCACAGGCTCACCGACGACACCAGCAGGGAGGTGTTGATCTCGTTGACGTAGATCGTCGACGAGTAGGCGAGGAGGTTGCCGATGTAGTTGGTGGCCGTCGTGGAGTTGTTGAACAGGGAGTAGAACTCGAAGTCCGTCTCGATCGCCACGCGGGCGGTGAACCCGGGCTGAACGGCGGTCACCGGCGCGGTGACCGGGCCCGTGGCCGGAACCGCGGGCACCGCTGAGGTCGAGCCTCCCAAGACGAGGTTCTCGGGCGGGTGCGGACTCTTGGGAAGGTCTGCGTTCGAGCAGGAGAACCCTTCCCCCCGGGACGCCTTGAGCAGCGACGGCGCCACCCGCCGCATTTCCAGCGGCAGGCCAGAGGCCTTGACGGGAGTCTCGTCGCCGCCGATGAAGTAGGTGTCGCCCGCCCGGGTCACGATCCCCTGCACCGTGGCGTCGGCGAGCACCGCCAGGACCACCCGCGAGTCCGGCTCGCCTTCCACCGTGCCCCGGAAGTAGGAGTTCTTCGGCGCCGGCAGCACGGTCGACAGGCCGCCGTCGCCATGGATGGTGATCGTGGCGTCGCTGGCGAACACCTCGAAGCGCTCCAGCGCGAAAGCCGTCGTCTCACCCGTGTCCGCCACCTGGACGCCCTCCAGGCGCAGGCTGCCGCCGACCGGCGTCGACGCCGCCGCCCGGCCGAGCTCAAAGCTGCCGAAACTCGGCACCGAGGGGCCAGCCGCCAAGACTGGACCCGCCACAACGAGGAGTAGGAACAGGATGCCGCACTTCAACGCGGCTCGATACCAGTACTGCATTGCTTCTCCTTCACGACTCGTGCTCGCCCCTGCACGCACATCCATTTAGGAACCTGAGCACGGCATTTTGGGGGTCAGGCTAAGTTATGTCAATCAACGCATAAACAGGGCCGCCAATTCCTGTCAGCCCAAACTCTCACTCCGTGTCCAGCCCGGGAGCGGCGTTTTCGGCCCTAGCCACATAGAATCAAAGCTTTAGCTATTCAGCCTCGAAATGAGCTCCAGACTCTGTGCTTGGCTAGCGCAAAGTCCGGGCCAGCCGTGGGCGTGAAATAATTACGCGGCACGGCCTTTGCTGACGCGGGGGGCCATGGTACGTTCGCCCGGCGGCACGCTTTGGCGGAGAAGGGAGATCAGAAAGCGCGCATGTTCACGACGGCCTTGACACTCATGCAGTTCGGCTCCCAGCAGGGGCTCGGCATCTTCCGGTTTTTCGTTCAGGGCGGCCCGATGGGGAAGCTGGTCCTCGGCGTCCTGGTCCTCTTCTCGCTCGGCTCCTGGGCCATCGTCTTCGGCAAGCTGGTGCACTTCAGCCGCGCCAACCGGCAGAGCGAGAAGTTCATGGAGGCTTTCCATCGCAGCCAGCGCTTCAGCGAGGTCAACGCCATGGCGAGCAAGCTCGGCGCCTCGCCCCTGGTGGGCATCTTCCAGGCCGGTTACGCCGAGATCGACAGCCAGATCAAGAACGCCCCGGAACCGGAGCGGCCGGGAGAGAAGCGGGCCTACCGCATCAGCTCGATCACCGCCCTGGAGCGGACGCTGGCGCGCGCCGTCAACGTCGAGCTGCAGACGGTGACCCGCTGGACGGGCTTCCTCGCCACCACCGCCGCCGCGACGCCGTTCATCGGCCTCTTCGGCACGGTGTGGGGCATCATGCAGGCGTTCAACGACATCGGCCTCCAGGGCTCGACCTCGATCGTGGCGGTGGCTCCCGGCATCGCCGAGGCGTTGATCAACACCGCCGCCGGCCTCGCCGCCGCCATTCCGGCCCTCATCGCCTACAACTACTTCTCCCAGCACCTGCGCCGGCTGCGCACCCGGATGCAGGACTTCGTGCTCGAGTTCCTCAACCTGGCGGAGCGGAACTTCACTTAGAGGTAAAACGAGATGGCCTTCAATCTGGGCGGCAATGGCGACGACGACGAGCCGGTGATGGCGGACATCAACGTCACGCCCCTGGTGGACGTGATGCTGGTGCTGCTCATCATCTTCATGATCGCGGCGCCCATGCTCCACCAGGGAGTCGAGGTGGCGTTGCCGAAGGCCAACGCGCAAAACCTGCCGCT
This sequence comes from Thermoanaerobaculia bacterium, assembly GCA_035472915.1. Lineage (GTDB taxonomy): Bacteria > Acidobacteriota > Thermoanaerobaculia > Multivoradales > UBA5704 > DATARR01. Next base: position 2,167 of record DATIOS010000182.1, on the reverse strand, counting down.
GCGCGTTCAGGACCCGCTGGTGATCTCCATCGACCGCAACGGCCGGGTCTACCTGCGGGAGTCGGCGGTCGAGAGCGAGGAACTGGTGGCGCGGGTCAAGACTCAGATCGCCGCCCGCGGCGACGACACGGTGTTCCTCAAGGGCGACCGCGACGTTCCCTACGGCAAGGTGATCGAGGTGCTGGACCTGCTGCACCAGGGGGGAATCGTGCACGTGGGCATGGTGACGGATCGCGGGAGGAAGGACCGCACGTGAGCCTGGCGGTCGACCGCATCCTGGCGCAGCGCTCGCGGCGCGACAGCCGGCGGCCGGAAGCCGCGAGCCTCGGCCTGGCCGTTCTCCTTCACGGTGGCGCCGTAATCCTCGCCCTGCTGCTCCCCCGCCTCGCGCCGCCGCCCCCGCCGATGTCCTTCGTGCCCGTGCAGATCATTCCCGCCGCCGCCCTCGGCGTGCGCCGGCCCGCCAGCCGGCCGAAGGCCGCGACGCCGGAGACTCCCGCCCCCGAGCCCGTTCGCCCGGAGCCGGCGAAACCGGAGCCGCCCGCCAGGCCGGAGCCCAAACCCGAGAAGATCGCTGCCAAGCCCCGCGACGACGCACCCATCCTGCCGGAGAGAAATCCGAAGAAACCGGAGAAGCCGGCGCCGAATCCCCCGCCCCGCCCCGCCGCCACCGGCGGCACGGGAACGAATCCGGCCGGCACGGCGCCCCTGGGCACCTCCGAAGGCGAGCCCGGACGGCGCGGCTCGCCCACCGGCAATCCTCTCGGCACCTCATCCTTCGGCTCGCAGATCGCCGGCCTCGACAATCCGGACTTCAAGTTCGGCTACTACCTCGATCAACTGCTGTCGGCGATCGACGCCAAGTGGGCGCGACCGCCCCTGGGCGACAAGGTGGAGTGCACCATCGGCTTCCGCATCCAGCGCGACGGCAGCATCACGGAGCTGACGGTGGCCCGCTCCTCGGGCTACAATTCCTTCGACCTGGCGGCGTTGCGCGCGGTGCAGAACGCCTCCCCTTTCCCGCCGCTGCCGCGGGCTTACCGGAACGACTCCCTGGGCGTCAACCTCATCGTCCGCTGATCGATTCGAGGTGTCATGAGACCGAGATCCACCGCTCTCCCTATCCTTCTCTTCCTCCTGTTCTCGCTGGCGCTGGTGCTCGCCGGCGCGCAGCAACCTCCGACACCGGCCCCGACGCCAGCCACCACGCCCAGCCAGCAGCCGGGCCAGGTGACCCTCGTGCTTCCCGGCAACGGCCAGCAACGCAAGGTCAAGATCGCCTTCCCTGCCTTTCGCGGCCAGCTCGGCGGCGACGGCGCCGCCGCGGCCCGCGAGCTGGAGGAGACCGTGCGGCGCGACCTCGACACCTCCGGCTACTTCGAGATCCAGGGTCCGGACGTGCTCTCCGGCCTGCACCTCACCGGCGACGTGCAGAAGGACCTCGCCGCCTACAAGTCCACCGGCAACGAGGTGATCCTCCTGGGCGAGGTCAAGAGCGAGCAGGACCGCCTGGTCTTCGACGGCCGCGTGCTCGACGCCGGCAGCGGCCAGGCCGCCCTGGCCAAACGCTACCGGGGCCCTTACTCCGTCAGCCGGCGCATGGCCCACACCTTTGCCGACGAGGTCGTCCGCACCTTGATCGGCAGGCCGGGCATCGCCCTTTCCGCCATCGCCTTCACCTCCGACCGCACCGGCGCCAAGGAGATCTGGGTGATGGACTACGATGGCGCCAATCCGCGGAAGATCACCGGCCACCACTCGACCTCGATGTCGCCGGCCTGGAGCCCGGACGGCGCGTCGCTCGCCTACACATCATTCTTCAACGGGCCGCCGGGCCTCTATCTCGCCGATCTCGCGAGCGGCCGCAAGCGGCCGATCGTCACCTCGGGGACCCTGAACACCAGCCCCAGCTTCTCGCCGGACGGCAAGCGCATCGCCTTCGCCCGCTCGCTGGACGGCAACGTCGAGATCTTCACCGCCGATCTCGACGGCGGCAACCTGCGCCGCCTGACCAATACCCCAGCCATCGACACCAACCCGGCGTGGAGCCCCAAGGGAGGCAACATCGCCTTTACCTCCAGCCGCGCCAGCAACCCGCACATCTATTTGATGGACGCCGAAGGGGCCAACCAGCGGCGGCTCACCTTCGACGGCACCTATAACGACG
>DATIOS010000181.1:0-16255 GCA_035472915.1 Thermoanaerobaculia bacterium | reverse complement strand
GCACAAACGCAGCGAAACGGATCTTTTGAGACATGACAGGGCCTCTCCTTCGGGCGGACCATTTTTAGGCGGTCTTCATGGCCGTCTACATCCCCCCTACCGTAAAGAGTGGCACTTCTTCCCTAAAAGCGGTCCCATTGTCTCGGAATCGGCACAACGTTCGCGGTAAGAAGAACCCGAGGAAGGCGCGCCTTCTGAGAACTGTGGGTTTGAAGGAGAATTTCAGCGACGGATCGGCGAACGGGGCGGTGATTCACCGCCTCTTATTTGAAGATCCCGAAGGCTCAGGAGGGCTCAGCGCTCGAAGCGGCCCACGAAGGCGCTGCGCTTGCCCGGGCTGCTCCACGTCTTGCCGAGCTCGGCGCCGCTGAAACTGTGGGCCAGGGTCACCGCCGGCACCGCTTCGGCTGTGGACGTCAGCGGCGGATAGTAGACCTCCTCGTTGCCGCAGAGGTGGTCATGGTGGTTGAGCGCCCGGGTCCGCAGCTCCACCTCGGTGCCGGCTGTCAGGCTGGCGACGCCCGAGAGACCCGCCATGGAAGTCGCGTGCCCCAAATGGCTGGCCGGCATTGCCGCGGCCTCGACGGTCAGCTCGATGGGCGCGCTCTCGACGGAAACGACGTCCGAAAGCAGCTCGCCTCCCATCTCGTGAGCGAGACCCAGCAGCGCCGCCTTCTGAGCGGCATCAGCCCGCTCGTCCACCAGCAGGACCGACCTTGCCGGCAGCGGGCTGCGGGTGGGATCGCCCAGCGTCGCGGCGGCACGCACCACGGCTACCACCGAAAGTCCGTCGATCGCGATGCCCTTCCAGGAGCCCTGGTGAACCCGCCAGGCGAAGACCGCCTCGCTCCCTGCTGTGTTCACCTCGGAGTTGGCAAAGCAGGGGCCGGTGTAGATGTCCGCGGTGCGGGCCTCAAGGTAATCGCCGGAGACCGACGGCGCCGCCAGGCAAGCGGGAACCGCGGCGAGCAGCGCCAGCAGGACGAGAAGGGTCAGACTGAGGATTGGACGCTTCATGGTTCTTGCCTCCGTGAATGGAAACCCGAGCGCGGCACCGAAACCTTCCCGCCCCCGTCTACACCGGGTTGAAGCACCCCCGCCCATCGCAGCAATGGGCCTCAGTCGCCACCTGCCCATCGGGTCCGAGGCAGGTCATCGTGTGGCTGCACCAGAACAGGCCGTCGCGCATGTTGGGGATCGAAGGGTCGGGCTCGACGTCCACGTACATCCCCTTCCAGCGGAGATGGAGGCAGCACATCTGCCGTCCCGATGCGGGCTTGCTGACGGGTTCCATGGTTCAAGCCCCCTCTTCCGTGAGGCCCGCGGCGGCGATCAGGGCCCGTTTGACGGCCACCCGCGCGAGCTGGATCTTGTATTTGTTCTGGGAGAGGGCCTTGGCCTTGGCTACCGCCGCCTCTCCCGCTTTCGCCGCCAGGTCATGGTCCAGCGTCTTGCCCTTCAAGAGCTCCTCGGCCTCGGTGGCGACCCATGGCACCGGCGCCACCTGGCCCAGGATCACCCGCGCCCGGGTCACCTTGGCGCCATCCATCTCCAAAGACACCGCGGCCGTCGCCAGCGACCAGTCGAGCGTCTGCCGCTGGCGCACCTCGTAGCTCGCGAGCTTGCGGCCGGCAGCCGGCGGCAGCACGACCTCGGTCAGCATCTCCCCCGGCCGCAAGTCGTGCTCCCGCTCTCCTTCGGCCTTGGGAATCCGGTAGAGCCTCTCCAGATCGAGCCAACGCTCCCCCTGGGAACCGAAAAGCACGACCTGCGCTCCCGCCGCGATCAGCAGCGGTGCCAGCGTCGAAGGCTGGACGAAATAGGCCGGGCCCTCGTTGCCGAGGATGGCGTGATAGCGGTTGTCGCCGTCCACCACCATCGATTTGCCGTCGCGCTGCGCCAAGAGGCCGAAGCCGTTACGGAAGTACCAGCAGCGGGGGCGTTGCAAGAGATTGCCGCCGAGAGTCGCCACGTTGCGGATCTGCGGACCGGCGACGCGCCCGGCGGCGGCGGTGATCGCCGCGTATTCGAAGCCGAGGGCGGCATCGGCCGAAAGGTCGTCCACCGTGGTCAGCGCGCCGATGCGCAGCCTTCCTCCAGATTTCTCGGTTTTCTCGCTGCGCACGCCCACCAGGCCGCCCACGCCCTTGAGGTAGACAACCCGCCCGGGGGTCTCGATGCGGTCCTTCATGAGGCCCAGCAGGTCGCTGCCGCCCGCCAGGAAAGTGGCCTGGGCCGGATCGGTGCCGCGCAGGCGCACGGCCTGCTCGCGGGTCTTGGGGCTCGCCAGCTCGAAGGGTTGCATCAGACGGTCTCCTTCTTCACGGCGGTCCCGGCCGCTTCCAGCGCGTCGAGCACCCGCCGGGGGCTGAGCGGCAGGAAGGGAACCCGCACCCCGATGGCGTTGGCCACGGCGTTGGCCATGGCCGGGCCGGGCGAGACGACCGGCGGCTCGCCGACGCCGATCACGCCGCGCTCGTCGTAGCCTGGTCCGGTCATCATGCGCACCACCAGCTCGCCCACGTCGGCGATGCCGGCCATCTTGTAGGCCTCGAAGTCGGTGGTCAGCACCTGCCCCGTCACCGGGTCGAGCACTTTTTCCTCCGACAGCGCCGCCGAGATCCCCATGATCATGCCGCCGTAGACCTGGCTCTCCGCCGTCTTGAGGTCCACGATCAGGCCGCAATCCTGCACCGCCACCATCTTGTTGACGCGGACCACTCCCGTCTCCACGTCCACGGAGACGTCGGCCATTTGCACGCCGCCCACGCCGCTGCTGGTGAGATCGCCCGTCCCGGGATTGGCGCCGGTGGCGGTAACCGGCGTCTGCCCGAACAGCGCCAGGGCCTGGCGCCAGGAGAGGCTCTTGCCGGGCTCACTCTTGACGCGGATCTTCCCCTCCGCCGCCTCCAGATCCTTGGCCGTGACCCCAAGCTCCGGCGCCGCCTTCTCGAACAGGGTGGCGAGCAGGTTCTGCGCCGCCCGGCGAGTGGACGAGCTGACGCCGCCCACCGTCGTGCTGCCTCCCGAGCCGCCGGAGGCCGGATAGCGGCTGTCGCCCAGGCTCACCTTGACCCCATCGAGCGGCAGGCCCAGCGAGTCGGCGAGGACGATGGCGATCACCGTGCGGGTGCCGGTGCCGAGATCCTGGGTGGCGATCTTCGCCTCCGCGATGCCATCCGGATGGACGGTCACCTCGCAGTTGCTGCGATGGCCGCGGCCGCCCCAGGTGTGAATCGAGAGGCCGAGGCCGCGCTTGACCAGTCCCTTCGCCGAGTCTCCCCGCGGGTGCCAGCGCTGGCGCCAGCCCATGAGGTCGTCCGCGACCTGCAGCTCCTCGCGGTAGACCTTTTCGAGCTGACCGGTGATGGAGAGGTTCTGGATGAAGAAATCCAAGGGGTTCATCCCCAGGGCCGCCGCCAGATCGTCCAGGGCGCTGAATGTGAGGAAGGCTCCCTGGGGGTGATTGGGCGCCCGCCAAGCCCGGGCGCTGGCCCGGTTCGTGGGCACCGAGCTGTGCTTGTGCCGCCGGTTGGGGACCTGGAAGATATAGGGGATGGGCGGATTGCCGGCACCGCCAGGACCGCCCGACGCCCAGGACTTCGAGCTCCAGGCAACCAGCGTGCCGTCCTTCTTCGCTCCCACCTCGATTTCGCCGTAAGCCGACGGCCGGTCGCCGGCGACAGTGATCTCCGCCCGGCGGTCCAGCATCAGCTTCACCGGCGCGCCGGCCAGCTTGGCGAGCTTGGCGCACTCGATGCCCCAGCGGTCGACGCTGAACTTGCTGCCATAGCCGCCGCCCATGTAATCGGTCACCACGTGGACGTTGGCGGCCGGAATCCCCAAGCCTTCGGCGAACTGTCCCGCGAGCCCCGCCACGGCCTGGGTGGAGCACCAGGCGTTGAGCGTATCGGGACCAGTCCACTCACAGATCTGGCCGTGAGCCTCCATGCAGTTGTGAGCCACCGGCGGCATGCCGTAGGTACCCTTGATCTTCACCTCCGCGGCGGCCATCGCCGCATCGGGATCGCCCACCACCTCCTCCGCGCCGGCGTCCACCTTGGGAGCTTTTTCGAGGTTCGCCTCGTTGACGAAATGCGGCAGCACCTCGTACTCGACCTTGACGGCGCGCAACGCCTCCTCCGCCAGCGCTTCGCTGGTGGCGGCCACGCCCACCACCTCGTCGAGCGCCCACTGAATCTCCGTGCCGGGCCCCTGGATGACTCGCACGGCCTTGACCCCCGGCATCTTCTCGGCCGCCGAGACGTCGAGCGATTTGATCTTCGCGTGAGCGTGGGGGCAGCGCAGGATCTTGCCCCACAGCATCCCCTGCGGCAGCAGATCGTAGGTGTACTTGGCCCGGCCGCTCGCCTTCGCGGGACCGTCCAGCCGGGAGATCCGCTGGCCGATGAGATGGCGATCCTTGGCCTCCGGCCAGAAGTAATCAACCATGGGCCACTCCCTTCGGTTCCTTGGGTGGCTCGCCGCCGTCCTTCTTCTTTTCTTTCTTGTCGTCCTTCTGGTCGTCGGCAGCCTCCGCGGCCGCTGCCGCGAGCACCGCCTGGCGCATGCCGGCATAGGTGCCACACCGGCAGAAATTGCCGGACAAGCCGTGGTGGATGTCCTTCAACGTGGGGTTGGGATTGTGATCGAGGAGCGCCCTGGCGGCCATGACGAAGCCGGGCGTGCAGAAACCGCACTGCTGGGCGTCGTTCTCCACGAAGGCGGTCTGCAAGGCGCCGAGCGCGCCGGGCCGGCCGAGGTTCTCCACCGTCTGGATGGGGGTGTACTGGACGGTGATCGCCAGGACGCTGCAGGCATAGACCGGATCGCCGTCGACCAGCACCGTGCAGGCGCCGCAGGTGCCGCGGTCGCAGACCCGCTTGGCGCCCGTCAGCTCGAGCTCGTCGCGCAGCGCGTCGAGCAGCGTCGTCCGCGGCTCCAGCATGAGATCCACGGGCTTGTCGTTGACCCGCAACCGCATCGGCACCGGACCGGGACCCCAGACCTCGACCCCGGCTTCTATGCGCGGCGCGTGGGCGTTCTTCTTCGCCGCCTCCAGCATCTCCCCGGCGAGCAACCCCGCGCCGCCCAAGGCGCCGGCCACGGCACCGCCGCGCAGGAAATCGCGCCGGGAGAGACCGCTGCCACCCGGAAGCTCCGGAAGATCATCGCGTTTGCCGTCCCTGGCCATTCGCCGCCTCCTTTCGCCCGGGGGCTAGACTACCTCAAGCCGCCTTGACGCGGTCCGCACCGTCCACCGTCAGGTAATACCAGGTCCCCGCCGGATTGACCTTCAGCCAGCCCTTCTCCACCATCCCCTTGAGCAGGCCGTCGACGTCGGTGCCGGGCGGCAGGGCGATCCGGATGGCCTGCGCCCGCATGCCATAGCCGGCCTGGATGGCTCCCGCCGTGTGGCATCTCTCCTTGAAGCGACCGAGAATGACTTGCTCCGCCTTCGCTGAATCCATGGGAACCCTCCAAAATCCGGTCGATTCTAACCGGCTTTATCCCCAAACGTCTCCCGCCACCCAGCGCTGCCGCGCACGAGCGCCAGCGCCCGCTCCAGCCGCTCCTGGTTCTCTGGCTTGACCAGCCACGTGCTCCGCCCGGAAGGGTGAGGCAGAGGGATGACCTCGAAGGTCGCATCGCCCCGAGAGACCTCGAAGCGGCTGCCCACCCGTTCATGGAGCGGGGCGGGCTCGGGGAGGAACACCTTGATGGCGAGTTGCCCTACCGGCAGCACCGTGGCGGGGCGGATCAGGCTCAATTCTTCCTCCAGGTAGGGCGCACAGTTGGCGATCTCCTGGGGGCTGGGGACTCTGTCGCCGCCTTGGGGCGCCCGGCCCGGAAAGCAGCGCGCCACGGCGCACATATAGGCCCGGCGGCGGAACTCCTCCTCGGGCACACCGAGGCGGGCAAACCAGGAGAAGAGCCGCGTCCCGGCCGTGTAGGCGAAGGGCCGCTGCTCCACCACTTCCTTCGGCCCCGGCGCCTGCCCCACCAGCATGAGCCGCGGCCAAGTCTCGGGCCGGGCCGCCACCGGTGGCGGCTCCACCGCGGGGCAGATCCGGCAGCCCCGCACCTGGGCGAGATGACGGTCGAGGGCCTCCCAACCGGCGCCCTCACGCACCACCGGGAGAGAGCTCAACTTGCGGCGCCGGCGGCGAGCGCCTCCGGCACGATCTCCACCGCCGGCTCCCACCAGTCCGCACCGAGCTCGAACATCTCCCCCTCATGAGCGCAGGGCGAGGCGACGTGGTCGCGGCCATACATCCCCTTGCCGCTGTGCTTCGCCCGGTGGAGGGGAAAGATCGTGGAGCACACCAGGCAGAAGCGGCCTATGATGCGGCCCCGCTTCTCTTCGGGAATCTGACTCTCCGGCGCCGCGTGAGGCATTCTGAACATGACCGTCTCCAGATCGTTTCAGCGGGCCGCCAGCAGCTCGGCGCGGGAGAAAAAGAAGGCCAGCTCGATCGCGGCGTTCTCCGGCGAATCGCTGCCGTGAATGGCGTTGCGCTCGATCGAGGTGCCGTACAGCTTGCGAATCGTTCCGTCCTCGGCCTTGGACACGTCGGTGGCGCCCATCACCTTGCGCAGCTGGGTGACGGCCTCGTCGCGCTCCAAGGCGACCGGAATCACCGGACCGCTGGTCATGAACTCCACCAGGCTGCCGTAAAACGGCCGCTCCTTGTGCACTTCGTAGAAGGCCTTGGCCTGCGCATCCGTAAGGTGAAGGACCCGAAGGCCCCGGATGGTGAAGCCTTCCTTTTCAAGATGGGCGAGAACCTTGCCCGCATTGCCGGCCGCCACGGTGTCCGGCTTGAGAATGGCGAGAGTCGTCTGCATGAATTCGTCGTCTCCGTAAGAAAGTTTGATCCTACACCGCCTCGATGTCCCCCTCCGCCCCTTCGATCCGGAACACCTCACCCACCAGCTCCACCACGCCGTCCGGCCCCAGCAGCACGGCCGAGCCGGCGGGAATGCCCAGTCCCCAGCTCACCCCCGCACCATCCAGCATCTTGCGCAGCCGGCGGTCGTGCCCGGGATCGAAGTTCGGCTCCACAACACCCTCCGGCAGCCAGCCGAAACCGGGGATCAGGTCGCCCTTGAAGATGCTGCGGGCGAAGCGGCCCGCGCATTGGGCGGCAGCGGCGATGGCCACCACCACCCCGCCGTCGGCGATCTTGCGGGCCAGAGCCTCGGCGGCCGGCGTATCCTCGATCGCCTCCAGCAGGTGGTCCGTGACGCCGCCTCCGATGTACACCGCCGCCACGTCGCGGATGCGATCCGAGTTGCGTGCCCGCCGGCCGTCGCGCGAGCGATAGATGGGAATAGTCTCCACCTCCCGCTCGAAACCCGCCATGTACTCCGCGAAGTGACGGGGATAGTCGTTCGACCCCGAGGCCGCCGGAACGAACCCGATCGGTCCCGGCGGCACCTTCTCCAGCCACGTACGGTCCGCGTCCTCCGTCTCCCCAAAGCTGAACTCGCCGCCCCCGATGAGGGCGAGCCAGCCCGAGCCGGAGATGCGGTGGATTGCGTCGGCCAAAGTGGCCTACCCCCCCAGCGCCTTCGCCATCGTCTCCCCCATCGTCGCCGGCGACTCGACGACGTGAATCCCCGCCGCCTTCAGCGCCTCGAACTTCTCCGCCGCCGTGCCCTTGCCGCCGGAAATGATGGCACCGGCGTGGCCCATGCGGCGTCCCGGCGGCGCCGTACGGCCGGCGATGAAGCCGACGACCGGCTTCTTGTAGTTGGCCTTGATCCACGCTGCCGCCAGCTCCTCGGCGTTGCCGCCGATCTCGCCGATCATCACCACGCCGTCCGTGTCGGGGTCCTGAGCGAACTGGGTGAAGACGTCGATGAAGTTCGTGCCGTTGATGGGATCGCCGCCGATTCCCACGCAGGTGGACTGGCCGAGGCCGAGGTTCGAGAGCTGCCAGACGGCTTCGTAGGTCAGCGTGCCCGAGCGGGAGACGACGCCGACGCGCCCCTGCTTGTGGATGTGCCCCGGCATGATGCCGATTTTGGCCAGGCCCGGCGAGATGACGCCCGGGCAGTTGGGACCCACGAGCCGCGTCGGGTTGTCCCTCAGGAAAGCCTTCACCTTGAGCATGTCGTTCACCGGAATGCCTTCGGTGATGCAGACCACCAGCTCGATGCCGGCGGCGGCGGCCTCCATGATGGCGTCGGCCGCGAACGGCGGCGGCACGAAGATCATCGTCGCGTTGGCGCCCGTCGCCTCCCGAGCCTCGGCCACGGAATCGAACACGGGAATGCCCTCGACCGCCTCCCCACCCTTGCCGGGCGTGACGCCGGCCACCACCTTTGTTCCGTAGTCGCGGCAGCCCAGGGCGTGGAACGTCCCCTCTTTGCCGGTGATGCCCTGCACCACCAGCCGCGTGTCGTTGTTCACCCAGATCGCCATGGTCTACCTTCCCCTCTTGTCTGCGGCGGCCGCGGAAACCACCTTCTCGGCGGCGTCGGCCATCTGCTTCGCCACGATGAACGGGAACGGCGCCTCGCTCAGGACGCGCCGCCCCTCCTCCACGTTCGTCCCTTCCAGGCGCACCACCACCGGCAGGGTGACGTTGCCCAGCTCCTCGATGGCGCCCACCACGCCGCGGGCGATGCGGTCCGTGCGGGCGATGCCACCGAAGATGTTGATGAGGACGGCCTTCACGTTCGGGTCCGACACCAGGATGCGGAAGGCGTTCTTGACCGCCTCCTGTGAGGCGCCGCCGCCGACGTCCAGGAAGTTGGCGGGCTGGCCGCCGTAGAGCTGGATGATGTCCATCGTCGCCATGGCGAGACCGGCGCCGTTGACCATGCAGGCGATGTTGCCGTCGAGCTTGATGTAGTTGAGGTTGAACTTGCTGGCCTCGACCTCCAGGGGATTTTCCTCGGCGAGGTCGCGCATCTCGACGATGTCCTTGTGTCGGAACAGCGCGTTGTCGTCGAAGCTCATCTTGGCGTCGAGGGCCATGACGTCGCCGCCGCCCGTCACCATCAGAGGATTGATCTCGGCGAGCGACGCGTCCGTGTCGAGATAGGCCTTGGCCAGTCCGGTGATCAGCTTCGCCGCTTTGGCCGCCGTCGCGCCCTTCAAGCCCAGCCCCGTGGCGACCGCCCGGGCCTGGAACGGCAGGATTCCGAGATGAGGATCGATGGCCTGCCGGAAGATCGCCTTCGGGTCCTTGGCGGCGACCTCCTCGATGTCCATACCCCCCTGGCTGGAGGCCATGACGACTGGCTTGCCCTGACCACGGTCGAGGGTGATGGAGACGTAGAGCTCCTGGGCGATGTCCGCCGTCTCCTCGATGAGCACCTTACGCACGAGCTGACCTTCGGGGCCGGTCTGGTGTGTGACAAGCTGCATGCCGAGGATCTTCCCGGCCAACTCGCGGGCCTCCGCAGCCGACTTGCCGAGCTTGACGCCGCCCCCCTTGCCGCGACCGCCGGCATGGATCTGGGCCTTGACGACGCACCGCCCGCCCATCTCCTCACAAATCCGCGCCGCCTCCTCCGGGCTGTCCGTCACCCTGCCCCGAGGCGTCGCCACCCCATACCGGCGCAGGATCTCCTTGGCCTGATATTCATGAATCTTCAAGACGATATCCTCCGCGAAAGCTCCCTGGGAACCTTGGATTCGAGACTAGGACCACCCCCGGAAGAGAACTAGGCCGCCCGGCGAAGCCGGAAGGCGGACGGAGTGTAGCAGAGGCACGGAGAGCCGCGTTTCCGTCTTTTCTTCAGACAAACCACTCCCTCTTCTCCCGTCAGGCGGGGGGGAGGCTGGGAGAAGAGGGCCGGGGTGATGAGGGTCTTCAACGCCGCCGCCATTCACACCTTGCCAGCAGCCGGTTGTAAGATCCAACCCACTTTTTCCGTTTATAGAGAGCATGACAACTACATTCCACTCCGAACCCCATGCCCCCTCCCACACCCTGACCGCCGCCCGTGCCGCGCTAGCGGAGACCTTCGGCTACGGGGACTTCCGCCCCGGACAGGAAGAGGTGATCGGTCACCTCCTGGCCGGGCGCTCCGCCGCGGCCGTCTTCCCCACCGGCGGCGGCAAGTCCCTCTGCTACCAGATCCCGGCCCTCCTGCTGCCCGGCCTGACCCTGGTGGTCTCGCCCCTGATCGCCCTGATGAAGGACCAGATCGATCAGCTCACCCGGCGCGGAGTGGCCGCCGGCCGCCTCGACTCGACGCTCACGGGCGACGAGGTGCGCGCCCTCATGGACAGCATCCGCAAGGGCGCGCTGCGTCTCCTTTACGTGGCTCCCGAGCGCTTCAACAACGAACGATTCCGGGAGGCCATCTCCCGAATCCAGGTGTCGCTCTTCGCGGTGGACGAAGCGCACTGCGTCTCCGAGTGGGGCCACAACTTCCGCCCCGACTACCTGAAGCTGGCCGGCTTCGGCAAGCTCTTCGGCGCCGAGCGCACCCTGGCGCTCACGGCCACCGCCACCCCGCAAGTGCTCGACGACATCTGCCGTGGCTTCGGCATCGCTCCGGAGAGCGCCGTCCGCACCGGCTTCCACCGCGAGAACCTGACCCTCCGGTTCACCCCCGTCCAAGCCGCCGACCGCGACGCCTTGCTCCTCGATCGCCTCGCGTCCGGTCCTCCGGGACCGACCATTGTCTACGTCACCCTGCAGAAGACGGCCGAGGATGTAGCCGAGGCTCTGATGCGCGCCGCGCTGCCGGCGCTCGCCTACCACGCCGGCTTGGAGGACGCCCAGAGGACCCGGGCGCAGGACTGGTTTCTGGAATCGACAGACGCGATCGTCGTCGCCACCATCGCCTTCGGCATGGGAATCGACAAGGCGGACATTCGCAAAGTGATTCACTACAACCTGCCCAAGAGCCTCGAGAATCTGGCGCAGGAGATCGGACGCGCCGGTCGTGACGGACAACCCGCGATCTGCGAGATCCTGACTTGCACCGACGATCTCCTCTCCCTCCAGAACTTCGCCTACGGCGACACGCCGGACCTCGAAGCCGTGCGAAGCCTGCTCTCCGAGCTCGCAAAGTCCTCGGAAAGCCCGGACGCGATGGAGCTCTCCCTCTACGACCTTTCGGCGCGCCACGACATCCGGCTACTGGTGATTCGAACACTCCTCACCTACCTGGAGCTGGACGGATACCTGGAGACCGGCACCCCGATCTACGCCGAGTACGAGCTCCGCCCCCTCGTGGCCTTCGACGAGATCCTGAGCCGCTTCGCGGGAGAAAGAAGGGAGCTCCTGCGCGGCATCTTCCAGCAGGCCAGGAAGGCCAAGATCTGGCACCACCTCGACCTCGAAACGGCCTGCCAGGCCCTGAAAGCGCCCCGTGACCGCCTGGTCCGAGCCCTCGACTACCTCGCCGAGCAGAGCCTGCTGGAAGTCCGAGCCGCAGGCCTGCGCCACCCGTACCGCTGGCTCCGCCAACCCGGCGACTTGGACGCGATGGCTCAGTCTCTCCACCAGCGCACCCTCGAAAGGGAGACCCGGGAGATCGCCCGCCTCGACCAAGTGCTGACCCTCGCCGCCCACGACGGTTGCCAGACCGCCTTCCTCGCCGCACATTTCGGAGAGCAGCTTCCCCATCCCTGCGGCCACTGCTCCTGGTGCGAGAACGGCGAAAAGCCTGCGAAGCTCTTCCCACCAACCCCCGTCCACCTGGACGAAGTGAGCCTCCACCGTGCGGCGAGTCTCCACCGGGAGATCAAGGACCTGGCCAATCCGCGAGCCCTCGCCCGCTTCCTGACCGGTCTGACCTCACCACGGCTGACCCGAGGCAAGCTCAAGTCGCATCCGCTTTTCGGCGCCTTCGCCCACGTCCCGTTTGCGGAGGTGCTGAGGCGGCTGAAGCCGAGAGAGGAGGGTGCAGGCCTACAGTCTTTGGTCGACGTTGTATAATCAACCATTATCACTATATTCCTCTTTCCGCATAACCGGGCAATCCTCTGGAGAGACAAAGGGCTTGCCTAGTTCCCCCATCCTGAGAGTCTGGGCACACAGCTCACAGCAGCCCCGCTCTTAGCGGCAAATCAGATAATGGTTGATTATCCGGCGCTGGCTGCCATCCAGCGCCGGTACCAGATCCTGAAACCCGCCATGGATGAACGGCTTCGGCGCCTGTGGGCCGCTGCCGAAGCGATGGCCCTGGGAGAGGGCGGCGTCTCGATCCTCGCGGACTCCACAGGCCTCTCCCGGACCACCATCCGCTCCGGGATCGAAGAACTCCAGCGTTCAGAGAACGGATTGGCCCAACTCACCAAGCAGGGGCGCGCACGGCGGCCCGGCGCGGGGCGGAAAGCCACGGTCGAGCGCGACGAGACTCTTGAGGCGGACCTCGAGACGCTTCTGGAGAGCTCCCAATCAGAAGACTGCCGCTTCTTGGGCTGGACCTGCAAGAGTATCCGAAGCATCACAGAAGAGCTCACAGCCCTCGGACACCAGGTGAGCTATCGCACGATTGGCAACCAGCTCCATCGAATGGGATTCCGTTTCTCACCCGCCGAAAGCCTCAAGAGGTTCTCCCTTGAGGCTCGCCGCGAGCAGTTCCTCAGAATCTCCCATCGCACTGCCCGGTTCCTCTTTCGAGGCGAGCCGGTCATCTCTATGGGGATCTCAGTCGAGGCAAAGCACCAACTCGTAGCGCCGGAGCCGAGAACCGCCGGACTGGCGGCGGCGGTTCTGCGCTACTGGTGGCAGAGTAGTGGAGCGCGAAGGTTTCCCCGAGCGCAGGGGATGCTCCTGATCATGGACACTGCCGGTCTGGCTTCTGGCGATCAAGCGGCCTGTGGAGCGCTCTTTCAGCCGTTGGCGGACGAATCCGGCCTTAAGATCGAGGTCTCCCATTTCCCTCCAGGCGCCCGGCGATGGCGACGAAGCCTGGCGGAGTTTGGCTGTACCTTCTCACCGCCTGGCCAGCCTGGCGACGCTCTGAGCATCGAGTTGGATCTGATCCTCTCCTCTGACGGCGAGTTGCTCCACCAACCTACGTCTCTCAACGGCAAACTAGAGAACAACGACGGTTTTTGGAACTACCAAATCGGCGGACAGGCCACAGCGCTACCCCAATAAGCCTACGGTCACTCGAAGTTTCTCGGCAAGGCGGTTCACTGCCATCTCGAACGAGCCGTCGTCGCGCCAATTCCGAAAGTCCGCCGCAACGCGTTCCCTGAGCTTCAAGGCGAGAGGCGGTGCATCAGGCCGGTACTGAGTTTCAAAGAGGCAACCGTCAAGATCGAGAGGAATGATGACGGACTTGCGCTGCTTCTCTTCCCTTTCCAGGGCGATTTCGGCTTCTTTCTCGACCCAGCCGCTCGTCAAGGAAGCCCATGAACAGCAGAGAAGGGTTCGATCCTGGTAGATGATTCCGCTTGCGACTCCCTCGAACACGTGAGAGCCAGCGTCGAGGCCTCCTTCGTCCCGCAGGCAGGAAATGCCGCGGGCCTCGAGACTGGAGCAAAGCCGTTCGACAAACTCCTTGTCAATATGGCTATAACTGACGAAGCAGGATCTCCACTCGAGGGCCTGTGAGATGGCATCGAGGGCCGCCTTGATAATCCGTTCCGTCACTCCCGCATTCTTGAAGAACCGCCGAACCGCCTGGTGCATCTCTGGCTTCCGCTGGACGAAGAGGTCTGCTCTCTCGAAGATCCGGACGTCGACAATAGAAGTATCGGCGTGAAAGATGCGCTCAAGGCCGATCCCTCCTTCGATGAGCCCATGGTCGAAAGCCGTCTGCCCAAAGGTGGCGAAATCGTACCGGGTCCTCTCACTCTCCGCCTTGATGAGGTTGGCATGCTTGAGGTCGGCCCGAACCATGTCAGCCTCTTGCAGACTCGCCTGATACAGATTGGCATCCTGGAGATCGGCTCTGGTCAAGACCGCTCGCCTCAGATTGGCTTCCTTGAGGTTGGCGTTCCGAAGCTTGGCATCAGACAGGGCAGCGCCTTCCAGGTTCGCCTGGAGCAGATTCGTGTTTTCCAGATTCACGCCATCCAACTTGGCCTTGGAGAGGTCCGCTCCCCTCAGATCTGGCCATACAGTAGGGTTCTTCTCCCGCCACTCGTTCCACTGCGGGACACCACCTTTGAGGATCTCGAGCTCGGTGTTCGTCATAGCTGGGAAAATTTAACTCCTTCGGCTCTGCAACCGTTCTTGGGGGGCCAGAGCCCATCTGAGCAATTGAGATACTAGCATAACCTCTCCCTACTGGGCACGTCAAGCCCTGGGGAATATGTTGCCGATGGCGTCAGATCATCCAAGCTTTATTTTTGCCCGATATGCTCAGGTTATTTATTCACATTTCTTTGTCTTGCCTGCCCGAGAACGCGAGTGCTATCTTGAAAGGAAACAGAGCTTATGGGACTGATGGGACTGAGAGGTCACTGGAGTGCTCAATCCGGCCCAGCGCCTGAAATTGGAATTGATGTCGGAAGGTCTAGCCGTTTCGTCCCACGCCCGCGAGTCATTCGCGGGACGGCCGTTGACCCTTGCCGACTATGCCACGACCTCGGGAATCACTTTGGTTCTCGGCAAAGATATCTGGGCCGTTGACGCGGAGGAGGGTCCTTGACCGCTCTCACCGCTGAACAGGAGCTCAAGCTCTATTTGCTGGCACATGGCATCAGTATCGACTCTGAGGCAGAACGCGTCTGGTCTGAGCGGTATCAAGGACCCATGAGTTTGAGCGAGTACGCATCGACGAGCGGCATCTGCCTCTACACGGCGAACGGTTGCTATCTCAATGTGCCGTTCGTCGAGTCATTCACGAAGGCCAGTGAAGCCCGATTCATTTTTGACGGCGAGTTCGCCGTCGTTCTTCGAGAGAAGAGAGTGCCGGTATCGGTCATCCCGGTGCCAGCCTACCATCGCTCGAGTTTCCCAGAGGGAGAAGTCCAGCAGCCGTTTACGAGCATTGGAGTCACTCATACCGACCGCTGTCGCATATCTCCAATCGAGGGTTGTGCGTGGGTCTGCACATTCTGTGACCTGCCGTACGAGAAGCGCTACAAGAAACGCGCGAAGCAGGATCTGTTGAAGGTGATCGAGCTCGCCAAGGACGATAGCCTGGCGCCTGCTCGGCACGTGCTCATCAGCGGCGGGACGCCGCGGGCCGACGACGAAGCGTGGATCGACGAGGTCTACGCCTTCATCGCCGGGGGCTCTCCGCTTCCGGTCGACGTCATGATGCCAGCTCGTGACGAAATGAGCTACCCCGCGTGGCTGCGATCCGTCGGCGTCAACATGCTCTCCGTCAATATGGAAGTGTGGAGTGTCGATCGAGCGCGCCGGATCATACCCAACAAGTTCCGGCTGCACGGGCGCGACCACTATCTGCGCTACATCGAGAAGGCCGTGGAGGCGTTTGGCGTGGGGTTCGTGCAGTCGCTCATCGTGTTTGGAAGCGCGATCGAACCGGTCGAGAGCACGTTGGACGGCGTGCGCGCGCTCGTGGAGCGGGGATGCATTCCCGTGCTCAGCCCGTTTCGCCCGGATTTCACTACTCCGATGGGTAAGCAGCCGCCCGCCGGAGTCGACGAGATGCGAACGGTCTATCTCGAAACGCTCGAGATCTGCAGCCGGAGCCGCACCGGTGTGAAGCCGGGGCCGCGCTGCGTGCCCTGCCAACACAATACGGTGGCGTTCGCCGATGACTCGGATTTCTATGTGCCGCTCGGGGCCGATCTCCGGCAGCCGATCTGCGTGTGAGTGCAGGATGGACACCCCCTCGACATGCATCTGCCCCGATCGCTGTTCGACGTCGACGATCTCCCTGACCAGGCGGTCCGGGCGATCCTGGCGCGGGCGGGCGAGCTTGCCTCGGGCGCCGAGACCTCCCGCCCGTACGCCGGCCGGACCGTGGGTCTGTTCTTCAGTCAACCCTCTACCCGGACGCGCGTCGGCTTCACGGCAGCCGTGGCACGCCTGGCAGGCACTGTCGTCGACGTCTGCGGGCCCAAATTCCAGCACGGTATGGACGGCCCGGAGTCCATCGCGGACACGGCTCGCGTCCTGGACGACTACTGTCACGTGCTGGTGATCCGACACGCCTCTGAATCCGCGGTGCGCGAGTTCGCGCACGCCGCCGAGGTGCCTGTGATCAACGGCGGCGCGGGCCGTGTTGCGCATCCTACCCAGGCATTGATCGATCTGTTCGCTATTCAACGCAGCGCCGGCCGGCTCGACGCGCTTCGTGTCGGCATCATGGGCGATCTCGCGAGCTCCCGTACCGGCCGGTCGTTGTT
>DATIOS010000180.1:0-2395 GCA_035472915.1 Thermoanaerobaculia bacterium | reverse complement strand
GGGATGCCCTGCTGGAGTGTGATCTTCTGCCGGGCGCGGCTGCCGCTTGCCGGCTCGATCTTGCCGTAGCGCAATGACTTCAATTGAACTCCGCGTTTGACCAGCTTCGATTGCAGCACGTCGAGCGCCTGCTGGAGCGTGTAGTTGTCGGCGGTCTCCAGCACGATCTCCTCGCCGTCGAGTCGCAGCTCCGACGCGGCTTTCTTGAGGTCATAGCGGTTCGCGATCTCCTTCTCCGCCTGCTGCACGGCGTTGCGGACCTCCTGGAGGTCGACGGTGGAGACGATGTCGAATGAGTTTTCGGCGGCGGCCATGGCGGGTCAATGCGTACGAAGAACGATCCGGTGCTGTCCCGGATGGAGGGCCATTATACGGAATGGGATACGGAAAGGGGCGCCCCTACTGCTCCTCCCACTTGATCCCCGCCGGCGGCGTGAAGCGGCCCTGGCGGGGAAGGTCCTCATAGCCGGCGATTTCGAAACGGGTCAGATTCCCCTCCCGGTCGTGGTAGGAGATGCCGGTCACCCGCTTGGTCGAGGGATCGACCGTCAGCGTGGCGTCCGTCAGCTCCGAGGTCTTCCCCTTTTCCTTGGGCGAGAGAGCGATCTCCACCGTACCGGCCTCCAAGGTTTTCCCCGTGGCACGGTAGCGATCCTTGAGCTCGTCCACGCCCAGCAGCAGCAGGTCGAGCCCGGGCTCCTTCTTACGGTCCACGCGGTAGCGGCGGCCCGTCTTGTCCTCTTCGTTCCAGGCGTGAAGGACGCCGCCGCAGATCAGGAAGCTCTTGGGATACGGCGCCGTGTAGTCCCACCGCAGGCAGTCCGGCAGGGCCAGCGCCAGCTTCCCGTTCTCCTTCTCGCCCGACGTGAATCCAGCCGGTATGTACGTCTGAACGAAGCTCGCCCCCGTGGGTCCAGCCTCCACCAGACTCTGCCGCACTGTCTTCAGAGTTATCCAGGGATCAACCTCTTCCGCCGCGGCCCGGCCCGCGAGAACCAAAGAGACGGCGAAGAGGAAAAAAATGGTGGCTCGTTTCATGGTCAGGTCTCCCATGTCGTGTTGGAACAGGGGGTGGGGGAGAAAGCTTCCCCCAGACCCTAATCACCTCCTGGGAGCGCCGGCGTCCCGCCGGCTGCTTACTCCTGCTATTTCAATGCCTGAAATGCCGAACCCCCGTAAACACCATCGCCACCCCCGCCTCATCCGCCGCGGCGATCGCCTCGTCGTCGCGCTTGCTGCCGCCCGGCTGGACGACGGCCGTCACGCCGGCCTTGATCAGTACGTCCAGGCCGTCGCGGAAGGGGAAGAAGGCGTCCGAGGCGGCGACCGTGCCTGCGACGGGGAGCTGCGCCTTCTCGACCGCCAGCCGGCAGGAATCCACCCGGCTCATCTGGCCAGCGCCGATTCCTACCGTCTGATCACTGTTGGCGACGACGATGGCGTTCGACTTCACGTAGCGCACGATCTTCCAGGCGAATTCGAGGGCCCGCCGTTCCTCGGGACTCGGCTGGCGCTTCGTCGGGCAGGTCCAGCTCGCGGTGTTGTCCGGGTAGCCATCCGGCGGCTGGGCGAGAAACCCGCCATCGAGCGCCCGCAGCTCGATTTCCCTGGCGCGGGGGCGGTAGAGGGGACACTCGATCAGCCGCAGGTTCTTCTTCGCCGCGAAGCGTTCGCGAGCTTCGGGCGTGAAACCGGGCGCCAGGAGAACCTCCACGAAGAGGTCCGCCATTGCTTCCACCAGCGCGCCATCCGCCTCTCGATTGAGGGCGATCACGGAACCGAAAGCCGACACCGGATCGGTCGCTTTGGCGCGGTGATAGGCCTCCGTCAGGTCCGCCCCGCGTCCGATGCCGCAGGGATTGTTGTGCTTGACGATCACGACAGCCGCCTCCGCCGTCTCGTCGAACATCCCCGCCATCTTGCGGGCGGCGTCAGCGTCCAGCAAGTTGTTCCAGGAGAGCTCCTTGCCCTGGAGGGCGGCAAAACCGCCGAACACTCCAGATGTTCCCTCCGTCGAATAGACCGCCCCGCCTTGATGAGGGTTCTCGCCGTAGCGCAGCACCATCTCCCGCCGCAGCTCCAGGGTCTGCTCGGGGAAAGAGTCCGGCGCTGGGTCAGCCTGCCCGGCCAGCCATTCCGAGATCGCCGCGTCGTAGCGCGCCGTTTCGCGGAACGCCTTCAGCGCCAGCTTCCGCCGCAGCGATTCGGGCACCACGCCCCGGCCTTCCTCCAGAGCCGCCAGAACCCTCGCGTAGTCGTCTGGATCGACCACCACCACCACGCCAGCGGCGTTCTTGGCCGCGGCGCGGACCATAGTGGGGCCGCCGACGTCGATCATCTCGATCGTCTCTTCGAACGAGGCGCCCCGGGCCACGGTCTCGCGAAACGGGTAGAG
>DATIOS010000179.1:0-1560 GCA_035472915.1 Thermoanaerobaculia bacterium | reverse complement strand
TGGTATCCCAGGAGACGCCGTTCGCGGACGGCGTGCTTTGCGTGCGTCCCTACCCGGAGGTGCCTGAGCTCTTCGTGGCCGTGCCGGAGGCGGATTTTCGTCCCAATCCCCAGTGGTGGTACCGCTTCGAGTACGAGCTCGACCGCCGGCGCGGTCTCGATTTCCAGGAGGACCTCTGGACGCCCGGCATCTTCGGCTTGGAGCTGGCTGCCGGCTCCCGGCTGGGCATCGTCATCTCGACCGAGAATCCGAAGGGGCGCAACGCCTTCGCCCTGTTCGAGAAGGAGAAGAAGCGACGGGAGAAGATCCTCAAATCGCTGCCGGTGCAGGACGAGCTCGCCCGCTTCCTGGCGCTGGCGGCAGACGGTTTTCTAGTCCGCCGCGGCTCCATTCTGTTCGGAGAGCGCAGTCGCGACTCTTTGATCGCCCTGCCGGGCCTGCTCCTCGCCACGGGCCGCTTCGAGGAGGCGAAGAAGATGCTCCGCGCTAGCGCCAAAAGCCTCCATAAGGGACTGCTTCCCGACCGCTGGTCCGGGGAGAAGGGCCAGGCGCCGGAGATCACTTCGCCGGACGCGTCCCTGTGGCTCTGTGTGGCCACTTGGAAATACCTGGCGGTCACGGGCGACGAGGCGTTCGTGCGCGAGACGCTGCTGCCGGCCCTGCGCAAGGTGGTCCACGCTTGCGAGAACGGGACCTTCCCGGGCATCCGGGTCGAAGAGGACGGCCTACTGGCAGTGGGTGATGGCACCGCGGCCGTCACCTGGATGGACGGCCGCATCGGCAACCGCCCGCTGACGCCGCGCCACGGCAAGGCCGTCGAGGTCAACGCCCTGTGGTTCAACGCCCTGTCGATCCAAGCCGAAATCGAGGCACGGTTGGGCGATGCCGTGGAAGCCAAGACCCTGGCGCAGCGGGCGCGGCAGGTCCAAAAGCGATTTGCGGAGGTGTTCTGGAACGAGGAGGCGGGAGCTCTCTATGACGTGGTGAACGGCGAGGAGCGGGACGCTTCCCTGCGGCCCAATCAGCTCTTCGCCCTGAGCCTTCCCTTCCCGCTCCTTCCCAAGCCCAAGGCGGCGCGGGTGCTGGCGGCGGTGGAGGAGAAGCTCTACACGTCCGTCGGCCTGCGCACCCTGGAGCCGGGCCACCCGGATTACGACAATGCTTCCTATCATCAGGGTGCCGTCTGGGCGTGGCTGCTGGGCCCGTACTACTCTGCCCAGGTGCGAATGCACGGCGAGGCCGGCCGCAAGAAGGCTCTGGCCGCCCTCGCGGAGCTGCGACCGCGTCTCGTCGAGGCCGGCGTCGCCTCGCTCCCCGAGGTCTTCGACCCCGAACCGCCTCACTCTCCCCGCGGCAGCATCGCCCGGGCCTGGGGCGTGGCGGAGGTGCTGCGGGCCTATGTGGAAGATCTCCAGGCGGGTGGGACGAAGGGGAAGAAAAAGACGGAGGCGGCGCCCGTATCTTCGAAGCCGCCCGCAAAACCGGCAAGACAAGAGTCCAAGAAGCGTTGACTTGCTCCTCGAGGCTTAGCGTAGGGGCGGGTCTGGACGGGCGGTTGGG
>DATIOS010000178.1:0-8497 GCA_035472915.1 Thermoanaerobaculia bacterium | reverse complement strand
GCGAAGCCCCGTTCCTGATGTTCGACGGCAAGACGGACGACGCGGCCGACCTCGTCAGCCTGTACGGCACCCCGGCCCTCTTCTCCCGCCCCCACCCAACCCCCCACACCGGGAGAAGAGGGAGACAAGCAAGTAGGCGCTTGGCACTGCGTTCCCCCTCTCCCGGTGTGGGGGGTTGGGTGGGGGCGGGAGAGGGGGTCAGGGGGTGAGGGTCCGCCCCGAAGGGGCGTGTTCCTTTACTCGTCCCGCTCCATCACCCGCGCCCGCAGGATTCTCCCGGCCCTTTCCAGAGCGAGGGGGCCGGCGGCCTCCAGCAGGGTCGCCAGCGCCTGCGGGCTGCGAGTCAGCCTCTCCAGGGCGTTGACGCCCGAGGCCCAGTCCTCGTCGAACAGGCCGAGCCAGCCGATCGCCTCTCCCTGGCGCAGGAGGGGAAAGCCGCCGGTCTCGCGTTCGCGGCCCAGCTCGAAGAACGGGTCCCGTCCCACGAACGGACGGACCGCGGCGGCCAGCAACGCCGTCGCATGATCGCGGAACAGACCGGACGGCGCGTCGCCCCAGTCCGGCCGCTCGCCCAGGCGCCAGAGCCCGAACGCTTCACGGCCGTCGGCCAGCGGGAAGGCCTGGACCTCCCAGGGACCGGCGACGTCCGCTTCGGCGGCGGAAGGCGGCTCGTCCTCTTGTTCGAAGCGGCGTAGAAACTCTGCGGCGAAGGCGTTGTGGGACGAGGGGGAGCTGGGATCTTCCGAATCACGCATGGGGGGCCCTCCATTCTTTAAATACCGGCTAAGTACCGGCCCTGCCGGCCGGGGGCTCAACGGGAAAACTTACGCCTTCATTACGCTTTGTATCCTAGCAGAGGGCCGCCCGAAGTCAAGCGCTATTTTTTCCGCTGGTGAGGGAGTTGGAACGGCGCAGCGTCTACAGGACGGCTTCGGCGATTTCCAGGGCGTTCAAGGCGCCGCCGCGGGTGAGGTTGTCCATCACCGCCCAGAGCCAGAAGCCCCCGGATTCGTCCTTGCGGAGGCTGCCGAAGATCACCTTGTCGCTGGCCGCGGCGTCCACCGGGCCGAGGAGGCGGGGCTTGGTGGCCGCCTCCAGGACCGGGTTCTCGCCCAGGGCCGCGCGGAACGCCGCCAGGGTGGGGTTCGACGGGCAGCGCACGAAGAGGCTGGCGGCGACGGCATGGAAAACGGCGCCCTGGAGGATCTGCAGCGCCACCGGCGGCGGACCGGAGAGGACGGCGTGAAGCTGGGCTCCCACGGTCTCCGCGGCTGACGACGCCGGCAGCACGTTGAAGGCGAGCTGGGTGCCGAAGATGGGGGTCGGCCTGCGCGACGTCATCGCCACGATCTGCCGGCTGCTCTCGAACAGCTCCTCGAGGCCCGCCTGGCCTTTCATGGAGGCCGGCTGGATGAGGGTGGCCACCGCCTCGGTGGGCGAAAAATCACGCAGCGGCTGGAGCAGGTGCGCCAGGAGCACGACCGCGGGATGGGGAGAGACGAGGGCTCGGCGGCCCCGCGCCGCCGAGCTGTTGATGCCGGCGACCACCGGCAAACCGTCCTCCAGCGTGGCGTCGGGCGAGAGGAGGATGGCGGTGGTTTCGGCCGGCAGGGCGGCGACGATCGGCCGGCTCTCTTCGGCCGTGCCGCAGAAGAAGGCAAGGTCGACGCCTCGCAGCGCCTCCGGCTCGTAGCGGCCGACGAGGGCGGCGGCGCCGGCCGCTTCCGTGAGGGTGCCGATCTCGTCCTCGTGGGTGCTCAGCAGCCGCAGGTCCGACCAGTCCGGATGGCGTGCCTCCAGCGTCTCCCGCAGCTCCTTGCCCTGCAGGTTGGTGGGGTGAAGGACGGCGATGGCGGTCAAGGGACTCCTTCTGCGGGAGGCGCCGGCTCTTCCGGCGCGTTCGGCTCGCGGCGGCGGAAACGCGCGATCAAGCCCGCGGCCGGCCCCGAGAGCGTGTAGAACGCGGTGAGGACCAGCAGCGTCGCCCAGGGCTGGTAGATAATCACCAGGACGATGGCGGCGATGGGCACCACCGCCCGGTAGCTCCAGCGCCGGCGCAGGTCGAGCTGCTTGCCGCTCATGTAGCGGAAAGTGGAGACCATGAGCACTCCCACCAGCAGGAGGGCCATGCCCATGACGATCTGCATGTAGACCTTGACGTCGTCCGAGTACTCGGGGGCGAAGACGAGGATCGAGCAGATACAGAAGGCCGCGGCCGGTGCCGGCAGGCCCACGAAGTAGCGGCTGTCCACGACCTTCGACTGCACGTTGAAGCGGGCCAGCCGGGTGGCGCAGCAGACCATGAAGAACACCGACAGCAGCCAGGTGTCCTCGGAGAAGTCCTCCAGCCCCCAGAGATAGGCGAGCAGGGCGGGTGCGGCGCCGAAGGTGATGACGTCGGCCAGGGAGTCGTACTCCTTGCCGAAGTCGCTCTCGGTGCCGGTGAGGCGGGCGATGCGGCCGTCGACGCTGTCGAGCAGGCCGGCCAGGAAAACCATCGCCGCGGCCATCCGGAAGTGCTCGTGCAGGCCGAGGATCATGGCGTAGAAGCCCAGCACCATGCTGCCCATGGTGAACAGGCTGGGCAGCAGGTAGGCCCCCCGCCGCAGGCCCAACCGGCGGGGCCGCACAGGCTCCCGGATCACGCGCCGTCCTTGCCGGGAATCGCCATGGGAGTCGCGCCGTTCTTCACCCGGTCGCCTTTCTTCACCAGCACCTGGTAGGCCTCCGGCACCAGCAGGTCGACGCGGGACGAGAACTTGATCAGCCCCATCGCCTGGCCGCGGTGCACCCGGTCACCCTCTTTCAAATAACAGACCACCCGGCGCGCCAGCAGGCCGGCGATCTGCCGCACCCCCACGAGATCGCCGGTGCTCCTGCGGATCACCGTCAGGTGTTTCTCGTTGACGTCCCCGGCGTCCTCGCGGAAGGCGGCGACCTTGCGGCCAGGTTTATAGCGGGAGGCGATCACCTCGCCCGCCACCGGCACCTTCTGGACGTGCACGTCGAAGACCGAGAGGAAGGTGACGATGCGCTGGTAGCGGCCGGGGCCGATCTCCGTGTCCTCGAGGGTGTCGATGCGGGTGATCAAACCGTCGGCCGCCGCCAACACGGTGCCCGCGTCGCCTTCGTAGGAGCGGCGCGGATCGCGGAAGAAGAGGAGGATGAGGAGGCCGGCGACGAGGGCCGCCGTTCCCCAGCCGGGCCGTCCGAAGACGAAGAGCAACCCGGCCAGGAATACGAAGGGCAGGACGTAGAGCCAGCCTTCTTTCGCGAATTTCATCGGCGAGGCTCCGGTCGATCGCGCGGTCTCGTGGGTCGTCTACGGAGCCGTGGCACCATGGGCTTACGCCGAGACCCGCGACTCGCGGTGCAGCCGCAGCAGGTGCTCCATCTTGTCCTTCAGCGTGAGCTTGTGAAGCTTGATCTTCTTCTCTTCGATTTCGTCTTCCTCGGAGAGCATGGTCTTCAGGTTGATCTCGTGCAGTCGCTTCTCGCAGCCTTGGTGCTCCTGGTAAAGGCTGCGAAATTCGTCGTCCGTCTCGATGAGCTCCGCCTTCAGGTCGTCATGGGACATGTTGACACCTCCGCTGGTCGACAAAACTCGATGGTTGAAGGGAATACGGGCACGCCCGCGACCCTCGAAGGTGCGGGCGGCCGTGATGGGCAGATGGTTCCGCATGCTTTCGGGGAGGATAGCACCGCCCTTCCGGGAGGAGCAAGGCGCACCCGGAGGAATGGCTACGAGACTTTTTCGTCCAGGATCGCCCCCGCCCGTTCGAGCGCCACCTGGCCGGCTGCCTCCAGCAGGCAGGCGAGCGAGCCGGGGAGCCGGACGACGGCGGCGGCAACGTGCAGGGCCTCCACCAGGGACTCGTCGAAGAGGGCGACATGTCCGACGACGGCTCCGCCTGGACCCTCGGAGACGGCGTAGCCTTCGGCGTCCGCCTCCTTGCCGAGGAGGAACGCAGGGTCACGCCCGGTGCCGGGGAGCACGGCCGCCGCCAGCAAGGCGAGCCAGCGGTCGCGGAAGACGGCGTAGGCGTCGAAGCCCCGCCCTCGGCTCTCGCCGAGACGGAAGAGGCCGAAGCCGCCCGGTATCTCCTCGATGTGCCACGGCCCTGCCACATCGGCCTCGCCAGCCACGGGCGGCTCGTCGCGCTCGCCGATGCGGTGGAGGAAGGAGGGGGAAAAAGCGTTGGGAGGAGGGGGGATAGAATGACGGGAGCTGCGCATGGGAATACTCTCCTTTGCGTGGTCAGGCTCGGATTGTGAGTTGCCGCTCACTTCCGGGCCGTTTTGGTTTTCGGCCGGACGTTCCGGACGATGCGAGAAATCTATAAGAGGATGGGGCGGAAATCAAGCGAAATCAAGCGGAAAAGAAGGGAAACGCCGCGTTCCCTTTTCTCCGGTGGCCGGCTCGAACCGCCGGTTCTACCAGGCGGTCCGCAAAGTAGAGACGCCTCGCGGGGAACCCCGCGGGGGCGTCTCCGAGGCGGAGAGGACGGTCGCAAATCGCAAACCCCTCCCGGGCACCACGTGCCGCCGCGCAGTCCATCGATTCGGATATTCGTCGCCGATCCAGGAGACGCCCCACGGGGTTCCCCGCGGGGCGTCTCTACATTGGGGGGCAACGGCGTCGATGAGTTTCGGGAATCGCCCTTTCCAAGCGTTGAGCCCTCTCACAGCGCCAGCGACAGGATCAAC
This sequence comes from Thermoanaerobaculia bacterium, assembly GCA_035472915.1. Classification (GTDB taxonomy): domain Bacteria; phylum Acidobacteriota; class Thermoanaerobaculia; order Multivoradales; family UBA5704; genus DATARR01. The sequence continues at coordinate 3,790 of DATIOS010000178.1, read as the reverse complement.
GCGTCCGTGCCGTCCCGGTAATAGCCGCGGCGCCGGCCCACGCGTTCGAAGCCCATGCCGCGGTAGAGCTGGATGGCCGCCTCGTTGTCCTTGCGCACCTCCAGGAAACAGGCTTGGATGCTCTCCTGGCGCAGGCGCTCGAGGCCGCGCTCCACCAGCAGGCGGCCGAGGCCCTGCCGGCGCTCGACGGGCTCGACGGCCAGACGCAGCAGCTCAGCCTCTCCCGCGACGTAATGGAAGAGGACGTAGCCGGGCAGCGGCGCCTCGTCGTCCCGGGAAGCCACCAGCAGGAAGGTGCGGGAGTGGGTGAGCTCGTAGCTCAGCAGCTCGCGGGGCCAGGAGTCCTCGAAGGCGGCCTCCTCCAGGACGGCGATGCGGTCCAGATCCTCGGCGCGCGCCGGGCGGATGACCAGGGGAGCGGGCTCGTGGGCAAGCAACGGTCAGGCCTCTTGGGCGCTCGCCGCGGCAGTCCGGGGGCGTGCCGGAGTGAAAACGGCCGGGCGGGCGTAGAGGGGATGGGTGAGGAGCGCTGGGTCCCACACGATTTCTGGCCCCGCCACCAGCCGGGCGGCGGCAGGAGCGAGCGGGCCGGGCTCGACGAGGCGCAGGTCCTCCGGCCAGCCGGGGAGATCCGCGAGGCGCGAGACCCCGAAGCCGATCACGACACCCGGACGACCACCTGCCAACCGCGGCAGATCGGCGCCGGCGACGAGCTCCGGCTCGCCCGAGGCGACCTGAACGCTCCAATCGCCGCGGAGGGCGTCGACGGCCGCGATGACGAGCTCAGCGTCTTCTGGCGCCGCCGCCGCGAGGGCCTCGAACGAGGTCGGAGTCGCCACCGGTAACCCCAACGCCTGGTGAAAGCCGAGAACGGTGGCGAGGCCGATGCGCACACCGGTGAAGCTCCCCGGCCCCCGCAGCACGGCGAGCCCACCGAGACTGGCCATCTCCAATCCACCCTCGTCCAGGACTTCCTTGATCATCTCCAAGAGGCGGGTGGAGGAGCGTTCGGTTCCCGCCGAGCGCGTTGCCAGCACCTGGCCGTCGCGGGCGAGGGCGACGCTCGCCAGGGGGGAGCCGGTGTCGAGAATTAGGATGGGGCCGGGTACGGGCACGGGGGGAGTATATGAAAAGGATGGAGGCGGGGGCATGGGCGAGAGGCCACGGCATGCCTTTGCGTAACAGGCACCATATACTCCCACCCGCATGTCCGTCTCCCCGCCCGTCACGTCCCTGACGCCGATGATGCGCCAGTACCTGGAGGTCAAGGCGCAGCATCCCGGCGCCCTCCTGATGTACCGCATGGGCGACTTCTACGAGATGTTTTTCGAGGACGCCCGGGACGCGGCTCCCATCCTGGAGGTGCAGCTCACGGCCCGCCACAAGGGGACCGAGAGCGAGGTGCCGATGTGCGGCGTGCCCCACCACGCCCTGGAAGGCTATCTCGCCAAGCTCCTCGCCGCCGGGCTCAAGGTGGCGATCTGCGACCAGGTGGAAGACCCGGCCACCGCCAAGGGATTGGTAAAGCGCGAGGTCACCCGGGTGGTGACTCCCGGCACGGTGAGCGATCCGGGGTTGCTCGAAGGCAAGGAGGAGAACTTCCTCGCCGCGCTGGTCTGGGAGAAGTCCGTCGAGGCGGGGGCCGGAGCGTTCCTGGACCTTTCGACCGGGACCTTCTTCGTCCGCCGCTGGCGCTCGGCCGAAGAGGCGGTGGAGGACCTCGCCCTGCTGCGGCCCCGCGAGGTGCTCTGGTGCGGCGGCGAGGGAATGTTTCCCCCGTCCATCGTCGAGTGGGCCGAGCGGGAATGCCCGTGCCGCACGCCGCTCGCGGGCGACCGGCTGTTCGATCCGACTGATCCCAAAAAAGCCGGCGAGCTGTTGCTCCGTCAATTTGGCGCCGGTACCCTGCGCGGCTTCGGCCTCGACGAAGGGGAGCCGGCGGTGCGCGCTGCCGCGGCGGCCCTCGCCTATGCCCAGGAGACCCAGAAGAGCACGCTGTCCCACGTCCGCGGCCTTGCCGTGCGGGAGGCGCGGGACCGGCTGATCCTCGACGCCTCGACGCTGGCGAACCTGGAGGTCTTCGCCAGCCAGCGGGGAACGCCGGTGGGAATTCCGGGAACGGTAGGCGCGGGGGTGGCCGGCGCCGGCCGGCGCAAGACGACGCTGCTCGGCGTGCTCGACCGCACCGTCACCGCTCCCGGCGGGCGCACCCTGCGCGAATGGCTGCGCCGCCCGTTGGTGGCTCCGGGGGAGATCGCCGAGCGCCACCGCGCCGTCGGCGAGCTGGTGGCGGACAATCCCCGGCGCGAGCGCATCCGCGAGCACCTGGCCGGCATCGCCGATCCGGACCGCCTGCTGACCCGGGCGGTCCTGGGCACCATCACGCCGCGCGAGGCGGCGGCCCTGCGCGATTCCCTGGGCGAGGCTCCGGGCTTGCTGGACGAGCTGGCGGCGATGATGGCCGGCGACCCGGGCGCCGCGCCGCTGCTCACCCGTCTCGCCGAAACCGATCCCCTGCCGGAGCTCTACGCCGAGCTCGCCCGCACCCTGGAGGCCGCTCCAGCCAACAATCTCCAGGAGGGGGGAGTCATCGCCGCCGGCGTCTCCGAGGAGCTGGACCGCTACCGCTCGCTCACCCGCGACAGCAAGCGCCACATCGCGGCCCTGGAGGTGCGGGAGCGCGAGCGCACGGGGATCTCCTCGCTCAAGATCCGCTACAACAAGGTCTTCGGCTACTACCTGGAGGTCACCCGGGCGAACCAGGAGAGGGTGCCCCCGGACTACATCCGCAAGCAGACCCTGGTCAACGCCGAGCGCTACGTGACGCCGGAGATCAAGGAGCTGGAGGAGCAGATCCTCTCTGCAGAGGAGCGGCAGGTGGCGCTGGAGCAGCGGTTCTTCCGCGAGTTGGTCGAGAAGATCGCCGCCGAGGCCGCCGGCCTCACCGCCCTGGCGGCCGCCGTCGGGTCGGTGGACGCCCTGGCCGCCTTCGCCGAGGTGGCGGCGCGGCAGCGCTACGTGCGGCCGGTGATGGGCGAGGCCGGCGGGCCGATCATCCTGCGCGAGGGGCGGCGTCCGGTGGTGGAGCAGGCGAGCCGGGACGTTTTCGTGCCCAACGACGCCGAGCTGGACGCCGAAGGATCGCAGATCGTCCTCTTGACCGGTCCCAACATGGGGGGCAAATCGACCTACCTGCGGCAGGTGGCGCTCATCGTCCTCATGGCCCAGGCCGGCAGCTTCGTGCCGGCGGACGAGGCGGTGATCGGCGTCGTCGACCGCATCTTCACCCGCGTGGGAGCGTCGGACGACCTGGCCCGGGGCGAGTCCACCTTCATGGTGGAGATGATCGAGACGGCGAACATCCTGCGCCACGCCACCGACCACAGCCTGGTGATCCTCGACGAGGTGGGGCGGGGCACGGCGACCTTCGACGGTCTGTCGCTCGCCTGGGCGATCGTCGAGTACCTGCACGAGAGCCGCCGCGCCAAGACCCTCTTCGCCACGCATTATCACGAGCTGACGGAGCTCGCCTCGCTGCTGCCGCGGGTGGTGAACCGGACGATGGCGGTCAAGGAGTGGGACGAGCGGATCGTCTTCCTGCGCCGGGTGGTGGCGGGGAGCGCCGACAAGTCCTACGGCCTGCACGTGGCACGGCTCGCCGGTCTGCCGCCGGCCGTCATCGACCGGGCGGGGGAGATTCTGGCGAACCTCGAGGCGCACGAGTACGACCCGACTGGCAAGCCGCGCCTCGCTCGCGGCAGCGCGCCGGAGACCGGCGAGCCGGCCCAGC
>DATIOS010000177.1:0-15848 GCA_035472915.1 Thermoanaerobaculia bacterium | reverse complement strand
ATCTGGAACCTCGCCAACGAGCGCAAGATCCACGAAGGCATCGTCCGCATCTCCGACCTGGAGAATCGCGCCGACGTCCTCCACAACACGGTGATCGCCGAGCTGTTCAAGTCCCGCGACCGCGATCCGATCGAGATCCTGAAGTGGAAAGAGGTCTACGAGGGACTGGAAAACGCCTGCGACCAGTGCAAGGAGTACTCGCACGTCGTGGGCAACGTGATCGTCAAGAACGCCTGAGGCTTCAGCTCAAAGTCAACTCTGATGACCCTGCTCGTCCTCATCGTCCTGGTCGCCCTCGCCTTCGATTTTCTCAACGGCTTCCACGACGCGGCGAACTCCATCGCCACCGTGGTTTCGACGCGGGTGCTGTCGCCGCAGAAAGCGGTGATCTGGGCGGCGTTCTTCAATTTCGTCGCCGCCTTCGTGCTCGGCACGCACGTCGCCAAGACGATCGGCAGCGGCATGATCGATCTGTCGGTGGTTACCCGGGAAGTGGTGCTGGCGGGGCTGATCGGCGCCATCCTCTGGAATCTCATCACCTGGTATTACGGCCTGCCCGTCTCCTCGTCCCACGCCCTGATCGGCGGCTATGCCGGGGCCGCCATCGCCAAGGCAGGCTGGAGCTCCATTCTCGTTGCCGGCTGGACGAAGACGCTGCTGTTCATCGTCCTGGCGCCGCTGATCGGCATGATCCTGGCCTTCTTCCTGATGGTCATGGTCAGCTGGATCGTGCGCAGCTGGCGGCCGTCGCGGGTGGACCGCCGCTTCCGCGGCATGCAGCTCCTCTCGGCGGCGGCCTACTCGCTGGGCCACGGCGGCAACGACGCGCAGAAGACGATGGGCATCATCACCGGCCTGCTGGTGGCGGCCGGGTACCTCAAAGAGTTCAGCGTTCCCCTCTGGGTGATCCTCATCAGCCATGCGGCCATCGCCTTCGGCACGCTCTTCGGCGGCTGGCGCATCGTCAAGACCATGGGCACCAAGATCACCAAGCTGCAGCCCGTCGGCGGCTTCTGCGCCGAGACGGCGGGCGCCATCACGCTGGTCGGCGCCACCCTCGCCGGCATCCCCGTCTCCACCACCCACACCATCACCGGCGCCATCGTGGGCGTCGGCGCCACCAAGCGCCTCTCGGCGGTCAAGTGGGGAGTGGCGGGGCGCATCGTCTGGGCCTGGGTGCTGACCATCCCCATCGCCGCCGCGGTCGCGGCGGCATCGTACCTGATCATTTCGCGGGTGCTCTGAGGACGGACGCGTCCTCTGGAGAGGCCGGCCCCCTCATCAGCGCCCCCGCCCAAGACCCTCACCCCTGTCCCCTCTCCCGACCACCCCAACCCCCTCCCCGGGAGAGGGGAACCCGGCTGAGGCGGTCTGGCTGTTCTCCCTCTTCTCCCGGTGAGGGGGTGGAGGGGGTCGGGAGAAGAGGGCCGGGGTGATGAGTGTCTTGGGTGGGGGAGCGCGTTCTAGCCTGGAACGCGCCCTGCATCCCGGCGCCAGCGTTCGGGTTACCATGGGGAGAGCCGGCCTATGACGATCTCGTTCCTGACCCTGTTCTTCGGGCTCATCTCGGGTCCGCTTCCCGTGGAGGTGGCGGTCAGCGGACCGGTGGCAGCCGTGGAGTTGACGGTGGACGGCAGGGCGCCCGTCCGCCTGGCCGCGCCGCCGTGGAAGAAGACCCTTGACTTCGGCCCTGAGCTCGCGCCGCACCGCGTCCTCGCCCGCGCCCTCGACGCCCGGGGGGAGGAGGTGGCGCGTGCCGAGGAGTGGGCGAACCTCCCCCACCCCGAAGCCCGGGCGGAGATCGTCCTCGAAGGCGGCAAGGCCGGTGCGCCTTCCGCCGCCCGGGTGGCCTGGACCAACGTCCTGGGAGAGACGCTGGAGTCCGCGTCGCTGACCTTCGACGGCCGGCCCTTGAAGCTGGACGGGACGGGGCGGGCGGCGCTGCCGGCCCACGACCTGGGGTCGCTCCACATCCTGGCCGCCGAGGTGCGCTTCATGCCCGAGCGGAGGGTGAGCGCGGACGCGGCCTACGGCGGCCAGTACGGCAGCGAGGTCTCGACCGAGCTGACGGCGGTGCCGCTGCGGGTCCGCTCCGGCGCCCTGCCGCCGCCGGTCTGCTGCGGGGCGTGGGCGTGAACGGGGGCGCCAAGCGGATCGCCGACGCCGTGGCCGTGGCCGGCCTGGAGGCCACCAGCGAGAACCGCCGACGCACCGTGCTCCTCGTGCTCAACGGCGACGAGCGGGACGCCGGCGGCTACGACGTCGCCGCGGTGCGGCGCTACCTGGCCGCGATCCGTGTCCCCCTCTTCGTCTGGACCCTGAGCCGGCCGGCGCGCGGCTCCTTCGCCGCGTCCTGGGGTCCCTCGACGGACGTCTCGTCGGCGCAGGGCCTGCTCCGCGCCTTCGAGGAGCTGCGCATCGAGCTCGGCGCGCAGCGCATCGTCCTCGTGGACGGCCGCCACCTGCCGCAGTCCGTGGCCCTGGGACCGAAGGCCCGCGGCGTCGAGCTGGCGGGGATGGCCAAGTCCCCCTGAGCCATGACGATCACCTTCCTGACGCTGTTCTTCGGGCTCATCTCGGGCCCGTTCCCCGTCGAGCTGGCGATCAGCGGACCCGCCGCGGCCGTCGAGCTGACGGTGGACGACCGGGCCTCGGTCCAGCTGCAGGGACCGCCCTGGAAGGCGAAGATCGATTTCGGCCGCGAGCTCGCGCCTCACCGCATCGTGGCCCGGGCCCTTGATGCCGAGGGGAAAGAGCTGAGCCGCGTCGAGGAGTGGGCCAACCTCCCCCATCCTCTGACCAAGGTCGAGATCCTGCTCGAAACCGTCAAAGGCGACGTGCCGCGAGCAGCGACGATCGTGTGGACGAACCTGCAGGGGGAGAAGCCCGAATCCATGGCCATGACGTTCGACGGCGTCTCCCTGAAGCTGGACCCGGCTGGCCGGGCGGAGCTTCCCGCTCACGATCTCAAGACGATTCACGTGCTCGCCGCCGAAGTCCGCTTCTCGGCCCTGCGGACGGTGCATCGGGACGTGGCCTATGGTGGCGAGTATGGGAGCGAGGTTTCGACCGAGCTCACCGGCGTGCCGCTGCACGTCCGGTCCGGCCGGCTGCCGCCGCCGGACAAGCTCGCCGGCTGGCTGGAGGCCGGCGGCCGGCCGCTGACCGTGGCAGCGGTGGAGGAGGGACCGGCGCAGCTCTTCGTCGTGCGTGCCGCGCCGCTCGCCGAGATCGGCGTGAGGATGGGCAGCATCGGGCTGCGGACCAAGAGAGACCGCTACGACCAGCAGCTCGGCCGCGACGACGAGACACGTTTCGTTCAACCGGTGCCGCAGCGGGTCGAGGGCTCGGGAGAGCTGTCGGATCTCTTCGACGTCTCTCCGGTCTATACTGCCCGCGATGCCGGTCTACCTTACACGCTCAAGGCTTTCGGGCGGCTGGTCAGCTCCCTCCACTCGGCCCCGGCGCCGGAGGCGATCCGCATCGCCGACGCCGTCGCCGTCGCCGGCCTCGAGGCGATGACGGAGAACCGCCGCCGGGCCGTGCTGCTCTTGCTCTCCGGTGACGAGACGCACGATGCCAGCCGCTATGGCGCGGAGACGGTACGGCGCTTCCTGGGGTCGATCCGGGTGCCCCTCCATGTCTGGACTTTGAATCCGCCGCCCCCGGGATCGCTCGCCACGGCCTGGGGAACGGCGGCGGAGGTCAAGTCGACGGCGGGCCTGGCCGCGGCGGTGTCCGCGCTGCGCCGCGACCTCGACTCGCAGCGCATCGTCATGGTCGACGGCCGCATCCTTCCCCAGGCTATCCGCCTTGGCCCGGCGGCCCGAGGAGTGGAGCTGGTGGCGGGGGGCTCCCCATGATCGCCTTCGTCACCCTGCTCCTCGGCCTCATCTCCGGGGTTTATCCCATCGAGGTCCGAGTGGCAGGAGGCGTGGCCTCGGTCGAGTTTCAGCTCGACGGCGCACCCGTCGCGCATCTGGCGGGGCCGCCATGGATCGCCCAGGTCGACCTGGGTTCGGAGCTGCGGCCGCGGGAGCTGGCGGTCAGGGCCCTCGCCGCCGACGGCCAGGAAATCGCTCGTGCCACGCAGTGGCTCAACCTGCCTCGGCCGCCCGCGGAAGTGGAGATCGTCCTGGAAAAAGGCGCCAAGGGCGTGCCGAGGGCGGCGCAGCTCAGCTGGCAGAGCGTCAATGGCGTCAAGCCGGCGTCGCTTGGGCTGACGCTGGACGCCGCGCCGCTCAAGGTGGACGGCAACGGCAGGGCGCTCCTGCCAGAGACGAATCTGAAGGTCCTGCACGTTCTCACCGCCGAGCTGTGGTTCCCACCCGGCCTGCTGGCGCGCAAGGACGTGGCGTTCGGCGGCGAGTACGGCAGTGAAGTGTCGACCGAGCTGACGGCGGTGCCGGTGCGGCTGCGCGCCGGGGGGGCGCTGCCGCCGCCGGCGGGGCTTCAGGGCTGGTTTACCGCCGCGGGACAGCCGGTCTCCGCTGCTGCCGTCGAGGATGGGCCCGGCAAGTTGATCGTCGTTCGCGTTCCCGGCAGCCAGGAGGTGCTCCACGAGCTGGTGCCTCGGCTCCTCCGCCCCACCCTGCCGGCGCTACGGCCGAAGATGCGGCTGGGGGAGGACGACCGCATCCGCTTTCTCTCCCTTTCCACCAACCGGTTCCGAGGCTCGAAGGTTCCTTCCGAGCTGTTCGACATGTCCAAGGAGCTCACTCCCGCCGACGGCGGCCTCTTCTGGCTGCTCACCAACAAGCGGCTGCTCAAGGAGGCGCGCGGACCGGAGCTGCGAATCGCCGACGCCGTCGCCGTCGCCGGGCTGCAGGCCACGGCGGACAACCGCCGCCGGGCCGTGGTGCTCGTCCTGGGCAGCAAGGTGCGAGACTCCAGCCACCATAGCCCGGAAGAAGTGAGGAGATACCTGGAGTCCATCCATGTCCCTCTTTTCGTCTGGTATCTCAACGGCTCCGCCACGCCCGCCGCCACGGATTGGGTTGGCGGTGAGGACGTTTCGACGCTGGAAAAGATGGAGCTGGCGGTCGATCATCTCCGCACCGTCCTCGATTCCCAGCGCATCGTCTGGCTCGAAGGCCGGCACCTGCCACAATCGATCGCCTTGACGCCCGCCGCCCGCGGCGTCGAGCTGCCAGAAGCGCCGCAGAAACCCTGAGTACTGCTCCGTCAGCCGGCGATTTCGGCGACCGCCTCCAGCAGCCGGTCGACTTCCCGGCGAGTGTTGTACATGACGATGCCGGTGCGGATCAGGCCGCCCTTCTCCGCCAGGCCGAGGGCCTCGACGGGGCGCAGGGCGAAGAAGTGGCCGTCCCAGACCTGAAGGCCCAGGTCCCCCAGCCGGCGGGCGGCCTCGGCGGGATGAACGCCGTCGACGGTGATGGAGACCGTGGGCGCCCGCGTTACTGAAAAATCCGGTCCCCAGGCGGTGACGCCGGGAATGCACCGCACCTCGTTGTAGTAGTAGGCGCCAAGCTCGTGCTCATAGGCGGCGATGCCGTTCATGGCGGAGACGAGCCGTTGGCGCAGCGTCTCCCCCTGTCCCCAAGCCGCCAGGTACTCGACCGTCGCCTTCACTCCAACGAGAGCGGCGTGATTCAAGGTCCCCGTCTCGAACCGCCAGGGAGCCTCCTCTTCCTGGGTGCGGAGCCGCTCCGCGGGCAGCCGCTCGAGCAGGCCAGGCCGGGAGTAGAGGATGCCTACGTGGGGGCCATAGAACTTGTAGGCCGAGCAGAGGAGAAAATCGGCGTCGAGCTCCTGAACGTCGAGCGGCAGATGAGCGGCGTAGTGAACGGCGTCGAGCAGCAGCCAGGCGCCGGCCTGCCGCGCCAGGCGCCGGGCCAGGGCCACGTCGGTGACCGTGCCCAGGGCGTTCGAGGCCATGACCACCGCCACCAGCCGCGTCCGCGCTGTGACCTGGCGGGCGAAATCGTCCGGATCGAGGGTGCCGTCCGGCCGCATCGCCACTTCGCGAACGGTGATCCCCCGGTCCTGCAAGGCGAGCCATGGCCCTCGGTTGGCCTCATGATCGAGCTGGGTGATGACGACCTCGTCCCCCGGCGCCATCGTCTTCACCAGGGCGTGGCTCAAGGCGTAGTTGAGCGTCGTCATGTTCTGGCCGAAGGAAACCTGGCGCCAGCTCGGCGCGCCGAGGAACGCGGCCACGGCCTCCCGGGTCTCGTGGAGCAGGCGATCCGACTCCCGCGAGGTCGGAAACTCGCCGTGGGTGTTGGCGTTCGACGTCCGGTAGTAGCCGGCGATGGCGTCGATCACCGCCTCCGGGACCTGCGTCCCGGCCGGTCCGTCGAGGAAGGCCAGGGCATGGCCGTCAACGACTCGCCCCAGGGCCGGAAAGTCCCGGCGGGCGCGCTCACAGTCCGCTGCGGTGAAGGCCATGCTTTCTTGCGGCCGGCCCTAGCGGTCCCGGCCCACCCGTGCCAGCCGCGGCGGTGAGCTCGGCACCACCAGATCCAGCCGCCCGGTGCTCTGGAGGCCGGGCCGGTAATAGACACCGCCGGGCGGCGGCGTGATCACCGGGGCGGGCTGACCGCCGTCGTTCTGCACGTCGGGCTCCTCGGTCGGCACTTCCTGGACCACCGGTTCCGGCCGATTCCACTGGCGCAGGCCGCCGGCACCCGGCGGCTGGCGACCGGAAGGCGTCATGGGCCGGGCCGCCCCGGACGGCACGGCCTGGCCGGAGGGACTGTTGCGGTTGAGATCCCGCTCGCGCAGCACGGTAGAGCTCTTCGCACCCGGCTGGAGCGGCACCGGCCGGTTGATTCCGGCGGGAGGCACGGGAATCGGTTTCGGCGGCTGGCTGGCTGCCTTCGAGTCCTTGTTCGGATCCGGGGCCGCGGCGGGAGGCGGCACCAGGAGCGCCGCGATGCGGCCGGCGTCCTCATAGACTTTCGGCGCCTGCGGCTGAGCGACGTCGCTGCGGTAGGCGCGCAGCATGGCCTCGGTCAGCAGCTTGTTCTCGACGACGTGGGGATTGACCTCGGGGAAAGCGAGCTGAGGATCGAGCGAAAAGGCGCGGGCATAGGCATCGATGGCCCGCGACGGCTGGCGCTGGGCCTCGTGGATCGAGCCGATCTGATAGTTGGCCCAGGCGTGGGTGGGATCCACTTTCACCGCCCGCTGGTAGAGCGGCATCGCGCCCTTCAGGTCGCCGCGCTGTTGCAGCAGCAATCCGAGATTGAACAGGGCCGACACCTTGTCGGGATCGAGCTCCAGGGCCCGGCGATACGCGGCCTCGGCCTCGGCGGGCTTTTGCGCCATGAGCAGCAGGTTGCCCAGGTCGTTGAACACCGCGGCGTCGTTGGGCCGCTCGGTCGTCAGACGCTTCTGCACCTCGATCGTCTTGGCGAGGTTGGTGGGAGCTGCCGCGACGGAGGTGACCGCGGTGATGGCGGCGACCGCGGCGACCGCGGTGAGGGAAAAGGCGATGATCCTATGGGTCCAACTATGCACCGTGATCTCCTTACGTGCCCTCGCGAGTTGCGACGGGCCGGGCTTTGAGCTTCACCTTGCCGTCTTCCGAGGCCAGCCGGAACTGTACCTCGGAGCATCCCGTCTTGTCGCGGATGGCGGCCACCTGGCGCGCCAGGTAGGTTTGAAAGCTGTCGAGGTCGAAACGAGGGGAGTCTCCCGGCGCGGCGGCGAGACCCTGATAGAGCGCCGCCGCGGCCTCCGGGTTGACGCGCTCGCCGAAAAGAATCCCCTCGAACGGGTCGTAGCGGCGCTCCACCGCAGGCGGTGCGTGCCGCGCTGCCTGATGGCGCCCCTCTTCGAGGTCGCGCAGACGGCGGTTGAAAAGCTCGTTGTAGCTGTTGAACCGGGCTTCGAGGTCGCCCAGGCGGAAGCTGTCCACGGCGGTGGTCAGATTGACGCCGCGCAGTTGGCGGAGCTGCGTCTGGACGCGGCCGCGCAGCTCGTCGGGCGGTGAGTGCAACGAGCCGTTGAAGAAACGCTCGAAGTCGACGCGGAGCTGCTGGAGATCGCGGTTGAGAGCGTCGAGAGCGTCGCCGAACGACGGCTGGCGCAAGGGCAGCGCAGTGCCCCCCAGGCCTGGCGGCCGGACGGGCTTGAGCGCCGACCCTTGAGCCGGCAAAATTCGCGCGCCTCCTCTCGAGCTTCGCTTGGGGTCCACGGATCTCCTAGAATGCTGTCGGACCGATGATGGAAAGCTCCGAATTCTCCGATGCCCGGCGGGGTCTGCCGTCGCTCGACCGGCTGCTCAGCCACCCGGCGGTCACGAGTCTCATCTCATTATACGGGCGAGAGCACGTAACCATCCAAGCACGCCGGGTGGTCGACGAGCTGCGGGAGCGTCTGGCGGCCGATCCACCGCTCGGCGCCGAGGCGGCGGACGCGGCAGATACGGCGCTGGCCGCCCTGCCGGCCGCCATCGCCGCCGCGGTCGAGGCCGCTCTCGGCGGACCTTTACGCCGGGTGCTCAACGCCACGGGCATCTATCTCCACACCAATCTCGGGCGGGCTCCCCTGCCGGCCGCCGTCGCCCGCAGCCTGCCGCCGATGCTGGACGCCTACTGCGACCTCGAGCTCGACCTCGCCACCGGCCGGCGCGGCCAGCGCAACGGGCGGGTGGAGCGCCTGCTCACCGCCCTCTGCGGCGCCGAGGCCGCCCTGGTGGTCAACAACAACGCCGCCGCCCTGGTCATCGCCCTGGCAGCGCTGGCGAAAGACCGCGAGGTGGTGGTTTCCCGCGGCGAGCTGGTGGAGATCGGCGGCTCCTTCCGCATCCCCGAGATCATGGCGGCCGCCGGCGCCCGCCTGGTCGAGGTGGGAGCGACCAACCGCACCCGGCTCGCCGACTACGAGGCGGCGGTGGGACCCGCCACGGCGCTGCTGCTCAAGGTCTTCCCCAGCAACTTCCGCCTCTCCGGCTTCGTCGCCTCGGTGGAGCCGCGGCAGCTCGCGGCGCTGGGGGCTCGCGCCGGCGTGCCGGTGCTGGTGGACGAGGGGAGCGGCCTGCTGCGGCCGCGGACGGAGCCCCAGCTCGCCGGCCATCCGAGCCTGGCGGAGCTCGTCGAGCAGGGAATCGATCTCGCCTGCGGCAGCGGCGACAAGCTCCTCGGCGGCCCGCAGGCCGGCCTGCTGGTGGGCCGCGCCGCGCTGCTCGCCCGTTGCCGGCGGCATCCGCTCTACCGCGCCCTGCGTCCCGACCGCACGGCACTGGCGGCGCTCGAAGGAGTCCTGCGGCTGCATCTGACCGGTGCCGCCCTGCCCCTGGACCGCATGTGGCCCGACTCCGAGACCCACTGCGGCCGTCTCGAGCGGGCCGCCGCCTCCCTGGGCGCCGAGATCATCGCCGCCGACGCCTTCCTCGGCGGCGGCTCGGCGCCCGAGGCCCCAATTCCCGGCGAAGCGCTGGCCCTGCCGGGCGACGATGCCCTTCTGGCCCGCCTTCGCCGCGGAGATCCGCCAGTCGTCGGCTACCTGCGCCAGGGCCGGCTCGTTCTCGATCTGCGGACCGTCGACCCCGAGGACGACGAAGCCCTGATCGCCGCTGTCCGCCTCACCCTCCAATCCTTCCAAAATCCAAAATCCAAAATCTAAAATGCCCAAGGGCCGCATCCTGATCGTCGAGGACCGCGACTCCCTGCGCCGCATGCTGGAGGCCGCGCTGGGCCAGGAAGGCTATGACGTGGCCGCCGCCGCCGACGGCCAGGGCGGCATCCGGCTGCTGGCGGCCCGCCCTTTCGACTTCGTCCTCACCGATCTCAAGCTCCCCGACGTTTCAGGGTTGCGCGTGCTGGAGGCCAGCCGTGCCGCCCAGCCCCGGGTGCCGGTCGTGGTGCTCACCGGCTACGGCACGGTGGGGGCGGCGGTGGAGGCGATGAAGCTCGGCGCCTACGATTTCCTGGAGAAGCCGCTGGAGCTCGACGACCTGTCGCGCCTCATCGAGCAGGCGCTGGGCGAACGCGACGAGTCGGCCGTTTTCCACGCTCCGGGGGCGCCGGCCCTGGTCGGCGCCCACCCGCGCTTCCGCGCCGCCCTGCGGCTGTTGCAGAAGGTGGGCCCCAAGGAGAGCAACGTCCTCCTCACCGGCGACAGCGGCACCGGCAAGGAGCTTTTCGCGCGCTCCATCCACGGCTTGTCGCCGCGCCGCGGCGGGCCGTTCGTGGCGCTGAACTGCGCCGCCATCCCCGAGTCGCTGCTGGAGAACGAGCTCTTCGGCCACGACAAGGGCGCGTTCACGGGCGCCGACCGCCGGGTGGCGGGCCGCTTCGAGCTCGCCGAGGGCGGCACCCTCTTTCTCGACGAGATCGGCGAGCTCCCCCCGGGGGTCCAGGGCAAGGTGCTGCGGGTCTTGGAAGAACGTACCTTCGAGCGCGTGGGCGGCGGCCGCACCCTGCGCGCGGACGTCCGCCTGGTGGCGGCCACCAACCGCGATCTGGCCGCCATGGTGGAGAGCGGCGAGTTTCGCGCCGACCTCTTCTTCCGCCTCAACGTCTTCCCCATCGACCTGCCGGCTTTGAAGGAGCGGGCCAGCGACATCCCGCTCCTCGCCCGTCACCTCCTGGCGGAGATCGCCCGCCGCCATCACGCCGAGCCGCCGCGCCTCGAGGAGGCGGCCGTCGAGCTGCTGGCGGCCCAAGACTGGCCGGGCAACATCCGCGAGCTGGCGAACGTGCTGGAGCGGGCGGTGATTCTGGCGGAGGGGCCGTTGCTGCGTGCCGCCGACCTGCAGGCCCTGCTGCGCCCTCTCGTGGCGCCGAGCGAGCGGGAGAGCTTGAAGGCGGCCCTCGTCGCCGCGGAGGGCGACAAGCGGCGGGCGGCGGAGATCCTGGGGATGGGCTACCGCGTGCTGTTGCGCAAGGTCAAGGAGCACGACCTGGAAGGCGTTCCCAAGTACCGGCAGTAGCGGATTCGGAGAAACACTTTTGGTACCGTTCGTAACGATCCAGCGCCCTCGAGCGTTCTCCGAGAATGACCGGATCGCTCCTTTTGATCTTTTATTTGCAATGGGTTGCTGCACCAGGCGGATCCCTGGCACCGAGACTGCAAACAGGCACTAACGCCGCACTTCGCAAGGAGCTTCGATGAACTGGCCCAAGGGGTTTCGAGGAAAGTTGGGTTTCTCGCTGGTCGAGCTGTTGGTCGTGCTGGCGGTGGGCATGATCCTCGCCCTCGCCAGCTACCCGGAGCTCGCACGGTACTACGTGCGCAGCCAGCTCGAGGGAACCGTCCACCAGGTCGCGTTGATGATGCAGAAGGCGCGCTTTCAAGCCATCAAGGCGAACGCCGTGACCCAGGTCTGCGCCGACACGACGGCGAAACAGATCTCGGCCACCCGGGGAACGACGCTCATTTCTCAGGTAGGGCTGCCCAAGGCGATTACTTTTGGGGCGCCGAGCCCGCAGGTTGCGATCACCGTCACCGCCAACTGCTTCAACTTCAACCCGGACGGATCGGCGGACGTCGGCTCGTTCCGGGTGGTGGACAACAACAGCAATTATCTGGAGGTGCGGGTCGATTCCGCGGCGACGGCCCGCATCGAGGTCAGGAAATGGGATACCACGGACAGCCAGTGGTACACCCGCGGACAAGGAGGCAAGGCATGGACATGGAACACCGGCAAGCTCTTCTAGGGCGAACCTCCCGCCTGGAAGCGCGCGGCTCGGTTCCGGCCCAGGCGCGGGGAGAGATGGGGTTTTCGCTGATCGAGGTGTTGATCGCGGCGGGTATCTTCCTCATCGTCGCCCTGGGCATCGTGCCCTTCTTCACCCAGGCGATCGTCAACAACCGGGCGGGCGCCGACTACACCCAGTCGACGAACTTTGCCAAGTCTGAGCTCGAGCGCCTGTTCTCGCTGCCGATGAGCAGTCCGGCTCTCCAGGTCACGACCGGATCCTCGGCGGTCACCGTCGCCTACTACGCGAAGGCAACTCAAACCTGGGTCAACCCGCTCCCCAGCACCGATGTGGCGCTTTGGACCCGCACCGTCACCATCCGCCAGTTCGGCCTCAACGGCTTGCTGAACGGCGGCGCTCCAGCCGACGCCCTTACCGCCGGAACACCCGCGGCTTTCGTCCATGCCAGGCAGATCCAGGTGAACGTCGTGAGCGGCCGTGCCGGCGGACCCCTGGGTGGCGGCAAGCAGGTCACCCTGTCGGTCTTCAAGACTTTTTGAGGAGCTGCCGAATGAACTCGCATCGCGACCCTGCAGCCCCGGCTTCCGCCCAGGACGGCTTCACTCTCGTCGAGCTCCTGGTGGCGCTGGCGGTCACCGTCATCGTCGTGCTCGGCATCCTCATGCTGTTCGACTTCAACAACAAGCTGACGCGAGTGCAGACGAACGTCGCCGACATGCAGCAGTCGGAGCGCATCGCCCAGTACGACATGGTGAGGATGGCCCGGATGACAGGCCGCGGCGGCCTCCCGGTGAGCGCCGTCGCTCCCCCGGGGAACTCAGCGGCCGTGCTGCCGGCGGGCTCCGGAGTCAGGGTGCTCAACAACGCGCCGGCCAACACCTTTCTCGTCGCCGGCGACAACACCTCGCCGAAGGTCCTGGCCGGGACGGACGTCCTGACTCTGCGCGGCGCTTTTTCGACGCCGATCTATCAGCTCGCCTTCACCAATCCGGCGGCCTTTACCCTGACCGGTCCAGGCACCCCGACGACGGCGACCGCCACCGGCGGCAGGCTCCAGCTCTGCAACCTGACGCCCACCGGGTCGGCTCAGGATCTCACGGCCCTGACCGCGCTCATCGATCTGGCCGCGGCCGGCAAGGTGCGGAAGGAAGCGTTGATCCTGGTCAGCCCGGTGGACGACGGCATTTATTCGATCGTATCGCTCGATCCCACGACCTCGACCAAGGTGGCCGCGACCTGCGCCACCGGCGGCGTCACGGTCGCTTTCAACAGTGACCGCACCGATCCCCAGGTGATCCTCTACCGTGGCCTCTATCCGGCGCCCGCGACAGGAAACCTGAACTCCGGGCTGACCAGTATTGCCTACGTGGGCCTGCTGGAGGAGTATCGCTACTACGTGCGCGAGGACCACGCGATCTCGGGCAACGCCGCCAGCGACCTGACCCCCGTGCTCTCCCGCGCCCGCTTCTACCCCGGGACGGACCAGCCCTACGCGGCCGACAACACCAACCTCAAGCAGGACATCGCCGACGGCATTTTGGACCTGCAAATCGCCTTCGGCATCGACGCCGACGGCGACGGCCAGCTGTTGGAGGATCTGGCCAATGCGAAGAACGACGAGTGGTTGGGCAACGACATTGCCGACACTCCGATCACCGGCGAGCTGAAGGCGATCCGCATCAGCACGCTGGCGCGAACCAACCGCCGCGACCCGGCCTACGTGCCCGCCGCCTCGGGCACCGCCGCGGAGAAACACCTGATCTCCAATGTCGAGGACCACGTCTACAGCACGACCGACATCAACGATCCGGTCAACGGCTACGACGCCACCAACTTCCAGGGCAGCATGGGACGGCTGTATCGCCGCCGCGTGCTGCAGACCGTCGTGAACATAAGGAACCTGTCCCAATGAGCAAGAACGAAACCTCTGCCCATCGCTCTTCCGGCCGCGTTTCCGGCGGTTTCTCCGGCGAGACGGGCAGCGCCTACGTCCTGGTGCTGCTGGTGCTCCTGGTGCTGACGCTCCTCGGCCTCGTTCTCGCCTTCATCACCCAGAGCGAGGTCGAGGTGGGGGCCAACGAGCGCACCGTCAACCGGGTTTTCTACGGCGCCGAGGCCGGCGTCACCGTCGCGGTGACCAACCTGCTCGTCGCCAACGACCGCACGGCCCAGAATCTGACCTTCATGGACCCGGGCTCGACCACCTTTGGAACCCATGTGGCGATTCCGGCGATGGTGGAGATCAACACCGGCCCGTGCAACCTCTGTGAAATCAACCAGGGCAGTAACTATCAGAACATTACCCACGAGGTCGTCGTGACCGCGACCCGCTTTGGCGTCAATGGCAGCGGCGTGGAGACGGTTCTCGCCACCAAGAACCTGGACATGATGGTGGAGTTTCAGCCGTTCCGGGAAGTGCTCGACGTCACGCCCGACCTGCCCTCGTACAAATAGGTATCAGTAGCCTTATCGGATTCCGCCATTGAGGAATCCAGGAGATCGTCATGTCACGCGAACGCCGTCGTCAAACCTGTTGGTCCCTGCTCCCCGCGGTCCTGTTGCTCGCCCTTGGGATGTTGCTTTGGACTCCGGCCCGGCCGGCCTGGAGCGACGACCGCGATCTGTTGCGCCAGTCGGCAGGAAACCCTTACGTCTTCGTCATCCTGGACACCTCGGGGTCGATGAGCGAACAGCCGGGGAGCAGCACCGAATCCTTTATGGGCGGGGACGATCCGGCGTCGAAGATCTACGGCGCCAAGCAGGCCCTGTATCAGGTGATGACCCAGTTCAATGACATCTCCTATGGCTTTGCGAGCTTCAACCAGGACGGCTTGCGGGTGTTCCGCAAGCATTGGATTTACTCTCCCGACGCCGCCCCGTCCTGGAACGCGACCCTCGGGTATCCGATCCAGGGACAGGGCTACACCTTCGGCTACGGCGGCACCACCACCAGCCCCGACATCCAGTTTTCCTGCGGCTCGCCGACCACCTTGCCGGCGACGGGCAGCACTTTCACCACCTTGATCGACAATCCGGAGACCGGGGACCTCGGCGCCAATCTGACCTACGGCCTCTGGCTCAAACAGGGCACCCGCACCTACTACGTCGAGTCCTTGCTCACCAATGGCAGCAAGCTGGGCGATCCCACGATCTCGGTCAGTACGCGCCGCCGCCGCCTCGCCACCGGCAGCAACAAATGCGGCAGCAACCCGCCCTCCAATACCACGTTCGACGAGACCTTGGGGTTTTTCACCGTCACCTACACGCTCATCACCGACGCCGTGCTGTCCGATCAGATCAGCGACAAGACGGCGACCAACACCTGCTCCGGCGTCGACCCCAACACCGACACTTCCTCGGACAGTTACAAGATCACCGGCGTCACTCCCAACGTCACGGTGAACCTCAAGTACCCGACGACGAAAAATCCATCCTTCCTGACCAACGCCCTGTTCGACGAGGGCGATTTCCTGCCCCTGAACTGGACCAAGGACAACAAGGACGAGGTTCTCCAACGGCTCGCGCCCAACCTCCGGCTGGGCGAGACGGTGCCGGACTTCCGCATCGCGCGGTACTTCCAGGACGCGATCACCGGCAACACCTCGGGCTCCTACGCCCTGCAGTTGAAGAACACCGCCGTCCATCCGATGATCTCCGAGGGCTCCACTCCGCTCGGCAACTCGCTCCAGAACTTCCGTTCCTGGTATGCCGGCTGTGTCACCGGCACCTGCTCGAGTACGCCAGGCTGGGCCAAGGTCGCGGCGACCAGCGATTCCAACTGGGCCTGCCGCAAGAAGTACGTGATCATCCTCACCGACGGCGACGAGACCTGCAGCAACGCCTCCGGCGCCTGCGCCACCGCCAAATCGTTGCACGACACCGACGGGGTCACCGTCTTCGTCATCGGCTTCGGCGTCGCCAGCGGCAGCAGCAATACGATGGCCTGCATGGCGGCCAACGGCGGCAGCACCGCGCCCGTCTACCCCCAGGACCAGACCGCCCTGCTCAATGCGTTGCGCGACATCTTCGGCAAGATTCAAGAGGACAACCGGGCCTTCGCCTCGGCGGCCGTGCCGGCCGTGGAGACCGACGTCGAAGACAAGATCTACCTCAGCAACTTCACGCCGCTGCAAGGCGACGCCTACTGGGACGGGCACCTCGACGCCTACCTGAAGCCTCTGCCGCTGCTGAACGGCCACCCGAACCGGGCGCTGA
>DATIOS010000176.1:0-1589 GCA_035472915.1 Thermoanaerobaculia bacterium | reverse complement strand
GGCCTGGCGACCTCCGCCGAGCCGAGGAGCGCGGCGAGCGCTTCGCCGCGGACCCGTAGCCGGGGCGCTCGAAGGTAGCAGTGTCGATGGCCTCGCGGGGTGTCAACTTTTGGTCGTGATGGTGCTCATGGATCGGCTCCTTGCAGTCCGGACCTGACAAGGAAACGGTCGCTTGCCTGGGGTGGAGATCGCATCCGTGGAAGTCCCCAGTCCGGGCCGTGTCGCAGACTCGGTGGCAAAACGGAGCTCGCTACGGCGGGGACATGGCCCCTTCCAACTGCCGGAGCGCGGCAGGGAGCTCTCGCCGGGAGCTCACGCCGAGCTTCGTGAACACCTTGTGCAGGTGGTACTCGACGGTTCGAGGGCTGATGAAGAGCTGACTTGCGATCTCCGGGTTCGTGTGTCGCTCGGCGGCCAGCCGTACGATCTGGCTCTCCTGGGCGGTGAGAACGTTGCGGGTCTCAGCCGTTCGTTTGCGTACCGCTTCTCCGGTCGCCAGCAGCTCGCCGCGGGTGCGCTCGGCGAACGCTTCGGCCCCAATACCACTGAACGTCTGGTAGGCGATGCGCAGGTGCTCGCGCCCATCGTGGCGCCGATTCGCCCGGCGCAGCCACTCGCCGTAGAGCAGGTGAGCGCGGGCGAGATGGATGACGATCCCGCCGCGCTCGAGGCGCTCAATTGCTTCGCGGTAGAGCGACTCGGCGGCGTGGCCGTCGCTCAACAGCGCCTTCGACCGGGCCAGGACGCCGAGGGCCCAGTCCGTGCCGCTGGCTCGGGCTCGTTCCTCGAGCTGCCAGAGAGCGGCCGCGGCCTCCTCGGCAGCGTCGCTTCGCACGCCAGCCTCGACGAGTTCGGCCAGTGACCAATTGAAGTAACCCAGGTCATCTTGCTCACAGGCCAGCCGGGCGCCAGCGAGGGCGGCTGGGTAGCGGCCGAGACCGTTGTTCAGGACGGCGGTGACGTACCCGCCCATACCCAAGACCCTCCCCTCGCCCCGGGCCGTGGCGTCCTCGATGGCCGCATCGATCAGCTGCGCCGCAGAGAACTCCTCCCCTCGCCAGGCGGCGAGGAAAAGCGCGGCGTACCGCATGGGCGCGTTGCCGGTTGCTTCCGTTATGGCGTCGGCCTCCTCGAAAAGCGCCGCGGCGGCGGCGAACTCCCCGGCAAACACGTGAACCCCGGCGAGGTAGACGAGCAGCCCAGGCAGGACGGCGAGCGCACCGGCTTCGCGAGCCAGCCGGACGGATCTGGCGGAGAGGTCACGCCATCCCTCGTATTCCCACAGTTCGTGGACGGCCATTGACTGCGCCATCGGCGACAGGCGAAGCAGCCGCATGATTTCGTCCTTGGTGCGGGGATTCTCCCGCCGCAGTGCCTTCAGGGCGCGCTGGAGGGCCGGCACGCCCGCCCGTGCGCCTTCGCTGAACCGGGCCTCCACCGCATGGTGCTCGAGATGGCGCATCGCCATCCCGTCCAGGAGGAGGTCGCTCGGCCGTGCCGGTTGTGACGCCGCCGGCGCCGCCCTAGCGGCGTCGGCCACCTCCTGGAGCCCGTGCTGGCCTCCCGAGCCGGCCAGCGAACATCGCCGC